>JBAPZS010000116.1:0-6492 GCA_049285355.1 Candidatus Cybelea sp.
GTGCGGGAAGGCGTGCGGGAATAACCCGTTTGAACGTGCATACCGCCAGCGACGTGAGGATCAAGCCGATGATTCCGACGTACCACGGCGAGTGGTAGACGTTGTCGAGACTGAGGCGAAGAATCGCGCGTGCGATCGGAGCCGAGTACGATGCGAAATAGACGCCCGCGTCCTGTCCCTGATCGATGACGACGCCGAGAAGCGTGAGCAGCCCCCACACGACGAAGAGCGAGACCGCGAAGAGCACGTTCCCGAAGGTCCGCACGAAGTCCGCGTAGAGCACGCGGGCTGCGCTCACACGTTGGTCCGCAGGTTGTCGAGCGACCAGCGCCGCTCCAATGGCGCGATAACCCAGATCGAGGCTTCGTAGAGTACGTACATCGGCAAGGCGAGCAATGCCATCGTTAGCGGATTGCCGTCGGGTGCCGCGATGCCGCCGGCGACGAAGAATCCGAACAGCGCATGCCGCCGGTAGCGCATCAGCGCTCGCGCATTCACGATGCCGAGGCGCGCCATTCCGACGAGTACGATCGGCGTTTGAAAGACGATCGCAAAGAGTGCGAGCAAGACGATCACGAAGTTTAACGTCGAGGCGACGCCGAACGTCGGGGTTGCGACGGCGTCGGTAATGTGTATGAGCGCCGCGATAACGCGCGGGATCACGATGAAGTGCGCGAAGGACAGGCCCGCTGCCGCGAGCAGCAGGGACGGAACGACGAACGCGTAGACCATCCGGCGCGTTCGCGGCGCAATCGCCGGGACGACGAAGAGCCAGAGCTGCTGGAGCAGCACGGGCAATCCGATCACGATGCCGCCGACAATCGAAAACTTGAACTCCGTGAAGATGACGTCGGCCGGTCCGAACGCATGAAGCTGCAGACCTCCGAAGTATTCACGCATCATCCAGCGGATGACGAACTGCGACGGCCAGAAGAGCAGTACGGAGATCGCGCCCACCGTTACGAGCGAGATCAAAAGACGATTACGGAGCTCCCGAAGGTGCTCCGTAATCGGCATCTCCTTCTGGTCCCACGTCGGCTCGCCCGCGTCGCGTTCGACCAAGAGCGGCACGACTAGTCGCCTGCCACTAAGAGCTTGGGGTGCCCCGGTCGGGCGTCGGAGGCGAGACGGCTTCACCGGAGATCGAGCCGACCTCGACATTGTTCATTATGTCGGCGTGCGCGGAAGCGCTGCGTTGGCGCGCCTCTTCCCGGGCCTTAGCCGCCGCTTCGTCGGCCTCGACCTGGCCCATCAAAAACTCTTTCTTCGCCTGCCCGGCGCTACGCGCCAGTTTTGGAAGCTTGTCGGCCCCGAAGAGCAGCGCTCCGACGACGAGAATGCCGATAATGATCGGCGCGTCGATGATGGCGAGAAGCGGATGTAAAGTCATGTCGGTCCTTGGTCCTTTTCGCTCCTAGTATAGGAGGGCGTCGGTAAGCTGGGCTAGCTCTTTTTTCGACGGGCTATCGGCAATCGGCTCCAATGCCTGCTTGGCGCGCTCGATGTAGTGCTCGATCTGCGAGCGGGTCCGCTGCAGGCCGCCTTCGCGCTCGATGCCGTTAACAATCGAGGGAATGGCGTCGTTGCCGCCCGCCTCGTAGAAATTGCGGACCTGCGCGCGAAAGTCGCCATCGCCGGCCGCCAGGGCGGCGATGAGCGGAATCGTCGTCTTTCGTTCGACGAGGTCGTTAGCGGCAGGTTTACCGAGCGAACGTTCGTCGGCCGTCACGTCGAGCAGGTCGTCCCTCATCTGAAACGCGATGCCGAAGGCTTCGCCGAACGCGCGCAGCGCGCCGGCCGCAGCGGGATCCGCGCCGCCCACGATCGCTCCGCACTGTGCCGAGGCGGCAAAGAGCGAGGCCGTCTTCCGGCGCGCGATCTCGACGTAGGTTTCGAGCGCAAGATCGAGGTTCCCGAGCGCTTGCAGCTGGAGCACCTCACCGTCGCATATCTCGGCCAGCGTCGCGGAGAGCACGTTTGGAATCGGGTGCGGATAGTTCAGCGTCACGTTTTTGAAGATCCACGCGAAGAGGTAATCGCCGGCCAGCACGCTGACCCGATTGCCGTAATCCACGGCCGTCGCATTGACCCCGCGCCTGAGCTGCGCGTTGTCGACGACATCGTCGTGAATCAGCGTCGCAACATGGATGAGTTCCATGTAAGCGGCCAAGTACAGATGTTCGGCCGGGTTGCCGCCGCACGCCGATGCCGCGAGCACCGTTATACGCGGGCGCAAGCGCTTTCCGCCCGCGGCCAGCATCCGTTTGATCGCCTCGGTGATGATCGGATTGTCCGTCGAGAAGCGGTCGCGGAAAAAGCGTTCGATGAGGATTTCGAAATCGTCATCGGCTTGCGCCGTGGAGCGAAGGGCCTTCACGGACGCCGTCCGTAGTGGATCGCGATGGCGCCGCCCATCAGCGGCAAGTAGCCGGCATCGCCGAATCCCGCCCGCGCGAACCGCTCGCGCAATGCCGGCGCATCGGGATGATGCGTCAAGGAGTTGGGCAGATAGCGATAGGCCTCGCGCGAGCCGCCGACGATGCCGCCGAGCAGCGGCACGACACCGTAGAAATAGAGATCGAAGAGCCGTTTGAAGCGTTTGTTGGGTGCCTTGCTGACGTCGAGGCAGACGAAGCGCGCACCAGGGCGCAGGACGCGCAAGATCTCGCGCAGGGTTGCATCCACGTCGACGACGTTGCGCAGCGAAAAACCCATCGTCGCCCCGTCGAATGCTCGATCGCCGAAGGGCATCGCCATGACGTCACCCTCCACGAACCCCGCCTCACCGCGCGCCTGTCGCGCTGCGCGCGTCCGCGCCCGCTCGAGCATCGGCGGACAGAAGTCGATGCCCGTGACGTGCAGAGTCGGATCGCTGCGAAGCAGACCGAAGACGAGGTCTCCGGTGCCGCAGCAAAGATCGAGAACGCTTCCGCCCGCCGGCGCGCCGAGCAGCTCGATCGCCCGGCGGCGCCAGCGCTCGTCGAGGCCTGCCGTCATCATCCGATTCGTGATGTCGTAACGCGGCGCGATTCGTGCGAACATCTCGCGAACGAAGGCGCCCTTTGCCGTGTAGTCCATCGCAGTTACGGCTGCTTCCAAGTGCCGCGCCGCTCTCCCCCTTTGGGGCGCGCTAGGCATGGTTCGGCGCCGTCGTGATGGCATGCATTATGCTCGCACTGCGTTCGATCGGCGACGTGCTTACGACGCTCGCCCGCGCCCGGCACATCGACGTGCAGGCCTATACGTTGCATGGTCCCGTCCTTGCGGCGGTCGAGGTTGCCGCTCGTCGCGGTGCCGAAGTAACCGTCGAACTCGAAGGGCGCCCGTTCGAAAGTTCCAGCGGGCACCTCGCCGCCGAGAATCGGCGCCTTGCCCGCGAACTGCGCGCGGCGGGCGCGGTTACGAGACTCGGTCATCCGCTTCACGCGAAGGCGATCGTTGCCGACGGTACGCTCTATCTCGACGAAAAGAATTGGGGCAAGTGCGATCTCGTGCTGCGGGAAGACGATCCGGCCGGGGCGCGCGCGATTCCAATGGATAAGCGCGACGCCCTCGCGCGCGAGGCGAACCTCCTGAGCGGGGCTCGCGCGGGCGACGATGCAATCGTCGAGAGCGAGTCCTTCGGTTCGTTCAATGTCGTCGAGCACGCGCTCGCAGCGCTGGGCCTCGCCGGTGCCTCACCCCGATTGCTCGTCTCCGAACGCGAGCTGCGCGCCGACGCCAGGGAGCGGAACCTGCTCAACCGGCTGATCTGCGAGGGCGTGCGAGTTCGCGTCTGCGCCGACTCTGAAAAACTGGCCGCCGCCGGCGATCGCGCTTGGCTTGGCTCGGCGAACGCGACGTCGCCCTACGGTCACGGAGCGATGACGGATTGGGGAATTACCACCGGGAACGCCGCAATCGTCGGCGCCGTACGCGCGCGGCTCGAGCGGCAATGGACGACGGCGAGGCCCCTTAACCTCGATTGACCGGTCCACCCGCGATGCAGCACAATTGAATTCATGGTCCCGGCAGATTTAATCGGCATCTGGGCGGCGACGCAGATGCCGCCCCCAGTGATCAATCAGTGGATTCAACCGGCGAACGATCCCTGGGCGCGGTTCGCGGTACCGGTGAAGCCGATTGAAGAAACGATCCACTACTTTCTCGTCGTACGGCGAAATGCGGACGGTGAGGTCAGCGCATTCATCCGCAACCCCGAAGCGAACGCCGGAGCCTTTCTCGGCAATAGAACGTTGCTGGCCGAGGGCGCGCGACTGCGCTTTCACGCAGCCGGAAGACCCGACGTCAATGGTAGCGTCGCAAGCGACTCGCTGATTATCCAAGATCTTCCGACGGGGCCAAAGGCACTCGCGTTCCATCGAGCCTCCTCGCAAGAACTGCTCTGGTACTATCCGCGACCGGCGGCGACCTGGACCTATCGCGTTCCGGCGCCAAGCGACGACGGATGGCCGGTGGGAGGCCTTGCCGATGCGGGAATGCGCGAAGCGCCGATTGCAGCATTGATGAGCGGCATCGTGTCGTTGCGTTCGCCGCTCCTCCGCTCGCCGTACATTCAGAGCATTACCATCGCGCGCCACGGCAGGCTTGTCGTCGACGAATACTTCTACGGATTCAGCGCCGCGCAGCCGCGCGACGTGCGTTCCGCGGGAAAGAGCGTAACCTCGTTGCTTGTCGGCCGCGCTATCGAAGATACGAAGCGTTTCACGCTCGCGACGCCGGTACTCTCGTTTTTAACTCAGTACCCGGCGGTTGCAAATAACGACGCACGCAAACGGCGTATGACTGTGGCAAACCTGCTGACCATGACCTCAGGACTCGCCTGCGACGATTACGACGATAACTCGCCCGGCAACGAGGACACAATGCAGTCGCAGAGCGCGCAGCCTGATTGGTACAGATACACGCTGGATCTGCCGATGCAATACGATCCCGGCGGCCGCGCCGTCTATTGCACTGCCGGAATCAACCTGCTAGGGGCGATCGTCGCGCGGGCGACCGGCATTCCGTTGGAGCAGTACTTTTACGACCGGTTCGCGGCGCCAATGCAGTTTGGCCGGTATGGCATGTGGCTGATGCCTCCTCCCACGAACGCGGCCTATATGGGGGGCGGCGATTACTTTCGCCCTCGCGATTTCTTGAAGTTCGGCGAGCTGTTCTTGGACGGCGGAACGTGGAATGGCAGGCCGGTCGTCGACGCGGACTGGGTGAAGGCTAGCGCCGTACAGCGATCGATAATGAACCAAGATGCGGCCGGCGAAGGCGATCGTTACGGCTACGGTTGGCACTTGGCGACGCTAACCGTGGACGGGCGGAAATATCACGTGGTTGACGCCGGCGGGAATGGCGGGCAGATCATGGCCGTCGTACCCGAGCTCGACATGGCAGTAATGATCACCGCGGGTAACTACGGTCAGTATCCGGTGTGGAGGGCCTTTCTTACGCAAGTCGTCGGTGACGCGATTCGCGCCGCGACATAGCGCGTTAGATGCCGAAGAGTTTGAATGTGTTGGCATCGGTACGCGTGACGACTTCGGCGACCGAGATGCTCAGCAGTTCTGCGAGCCGTTCCGCCGTATGCGTTACGTACGACGGCTCGTTTCGCTTCCCGCGTTTGGGAACGGGGGCCAGGTAAGGGCAGTCGGTCTCGAGCACCAGCGCGTCCGCGCCGACCGCGCAAACGGCATCGCGAACGGATTGCGCGTTGGGAAATGTCAGCACGCCGCCGATTCCCAGAAAAAGCTCGAACTCGTCTACGTAGCGGCGCGCTTGATCGGACGTTCCGGTAAAGCAGTGCACGACGCCTCGCATGGACGAACGCCACCCTTCGCGCAGCACGCGCGTAAAGTCGTCGAACGCGTCGCGCTGGTGAAAGACGACCGGGCTCGCGCGCTCGCGCGCTATCGAAAGTTGTTCGGCAAAGACGCGGATCTGCACGTCGCGCGGACTGTGATCGTAATAGTAGTCCAGCCCGATCTCACCGAGCGCTATTACGCCGGTCTCGTCGAGCAGCGGCAGGAGCGCGGCTGCGATGTCGGGCGGCGCGCTGCGGGCCTCGTGCGGATGTATCCCGGCGGCAGCGAAGAGGCCGTAATGCTGCGCAGTTTCAATCGCGCGACGACTGTCGGAGATATCCTCGCCGATCGTCACCATCGCGCGCACGCCCGCGGCACGTGCTCGCTCGATAACCGCATCGCGGTCTGCGTCGAAGGCGCGATCGTGTACGTGACAGTGTGTATCGATCACGATTCGGGAGGCTGCGCCTCCGGCGCGAGCAATTCGACGCGCGGGAAGAGCGGCAACGCCAACGCCGTCTGCGTATTCGCTGGCAACCCGCCCCAGGCGCTCAGCGACGACGACCAGTCCTCGTCGATGCGACCGGGATTGCCCAGTTGCCGCCACATCTCCGCCATTCGTTCGGGCATGATCGGATTAAGCAGGATCGCTAGCTCGCGCAGGCCCTCGCAGAGATCGTAGAGCAGTGCGTCGAGA
>JBAPZS010000117.1:0-1545 GCA_049285355.1 Candidatus Cybelea sp.
AAGTATCGCTTTGGCTGGACCCATCCGATCTTTTTCTCGCCCGCCGATCCCAACGAGCTGCTCGTCGCATCGCAAGTCGTCTTTTCGAGCATGGACCACGGCCAAACGTGGAAGATTCTAAGCCCCGATCTCACGCGCAACGATCCATCGACTGAAGGCTTCACCGGCGGACCGATCGACAATGACGAGACGGGCGCGGAGACCTTTCCCGACATCTCGTCACTTGCGGTCTCGCCGCTCGACGCGAACATTCTCTGGGCCGGCTCGGCCGACGGTTTGGTGCACGTGACGACGGATCACGGCGCGAACTGGAAGCTCATCACGCCGCCACAGCTCCCGCAGTGGGCGCAGATCAGCTCGATCGAACCCTCGCATACCGAGAAGGGCACTGCCTATCTCACCGCTTCGCGGTACATGTGGGATGACTACGCGCCCTACATCTACGAGACGACCGATTATGGCGCGCACTGGACCAGCTTGACGAACGGGATCCCGAACGATCAGTATGCATTCGTCGTACGTCAAGATCCGCGCGAGCCGCGCCTGCTCTTTGCGGGCACGCGCAGCACGGCTTACGTCAGCCTCAACGGTGGTTCGTCGTGGCAGCCGCTCACCCTCAACCTGCCCGGCGTCCAGGTGCGCGACCTTGGCATAGACGTGCGTGAGGGCGAACTCGTCGCCGCCACGCACGGTCGCGCTTTTTGGATCGTCGACAACCTCGCGTACCTCGAACAGTTGGCCCGTCAGCCGGTGCTCTCGGTTGCGACCCTGCAACTGTACGCGCCCGAGTCGGCCTGGCTGTCGAACGCCTACGGCGGACCCAGCTTCTCGATTCCGAGCTTCGGCGACAATCCGAAGTACGGCGTGGCGGTCTTCTTCAACGTCCCATCGGGCTACGATGGGAAGACGCCGCTGACGCTGAGGTTCTTGGATTCCGCCGGCGCGACCGTGCGCAGCTTCGCGCTCCATCCAAAGAGCGGGCACGAACGCAAGCTCACCCCGGAGCAAGAGGCGGACCTCGATACAACCGAGCAACGGGCGCGCGACCTTGAAAAGAGCACCACGGTAAAGGCTGGGCCCAACCAGTTCCAGTGGGATATGCGCTACGATCCCGCCTTCGACGTGCCCGGCATTAAAGTGCTCCAGACCGACGACTTCCCCGATAGCAGTGATGGACCGACGATCGTTCCCGGCTCGTATACCGCCGTGCTTCAATACGGCTCGCAGACGCTGCGCGCGCCGTTCGAGGTTCGTCTCGATCCGCGGATTCACTCTACGGCGTCTGACCTCCAAGCACGCCTCGCACTCGAGATGCAGATTCGCAGCAGCATCGACACGCTGGATCGAGCGATCTTCGCGGCTATGAACGCCCGCAAGACGATGACGCCGTCGCAGGTTGCAGCAGTCAACGACGAGATCGGCAATCTCGTACAGCTCGACCTTCATTCGAGCGAGGCCGATCTGCTTCACGAAACCAAAGTACGCGAACAGCTCGGCTTCCTGTTGAACTCGCTCGAAGGCGCCTATCAGCGGCCGACGCCTGCA
>JBAPZS010000118.1:0-4372 GCA_049285355.1 Candidatus Cybelea sp.
GCGCCAGCAGTGCGCCGCGCGGCGGCGGCGGTGCGAGCCGCAGCAGCGCCCCTGCAAGCCGTCCGTCATCGAGCCAAGGGCGCGGTTTCAATATGGGCAACGACGTCCCGTCCACGCGTCCGAGCAACACACGCCCGAGCACCGGCGGGAACCGCGGGCAAAGCAGCGCGGGCGCCGGCAATCGCGGCCAAAGCGGCGCAGGCACCGGTAATCGCGGCCAAAGCGGCGCGGGCAACGGCAATCGTGGGCAGGGCAACGCGGGCAACGGCAACCGTGGTAACGGCAACGTGAGCAACGGCAACCGTGGCAACAACAACGGCAACCGCGGCAACAACAACGGCAACCGCGGCAACAACAACGGCAACAACGGCAACCGCAATACGAACAACATCAACAGCAACAACAAAAACCGGAACACGAACGTCAACGTCAACAACAACTACTCATACAACCGAAGCGGTGCTAACGGGTATGGTTACCACGGTGCCGTTGTCGTAAATCCCGGCTATCATGGCGGTGCGTGGGGCTGGAACGGCGGCGCCGTGTGGGCGCCAACCGCCGGATATTGGGGCGGCGGATTCTGGGGCGCCTTCGCCGTCGGCGCGGCCAGCGCGGCCGTCATGGGCTCGATCGTCAACAACAGTCAGACCTATAACTCGTACCAGGTAAGCTCGGGGAGTCCGGGCTCAACGCTGCTCTCGGACTATGGGTTGCAGCAAGTCGAGTGTGGGGGCTCTGGACAAGTCGTAATCTACGGCCCGAATAACGGCGTGATCTGCGCAAACCCAAATGGGAAAGTCGCCGCCGGAAATTACGCGGTCAACGAAGGCGACATGACGTTGCAATCTCAATAAGGTAAAGGCGGAGCCGACGGCAACGAGGCTCCGCCCGCCTTCCCGAATGAATTGCTCTCCGCGGTCGAGCTCGGGTAACGAGCAGGAGGCCGCCTAGACGCATATAAGGGAGCCGTTCCGGCATGGACCCTACAGTCATAGTCGTAAACGGCGCTGAGTGGGACCTCGTTAACAGCGATGCCTTCGAGGGACTGCTCCGCCCGGCGTATGACTCGAAGGCGCCCATCATCGATCTTTCCGAGGTGCGCTACCTGGATTCGAGCTGCCTGACGAAGATCGCGCTCATGCAAAAAAAGCGCTTCGCGCAAAGTCTTCTGCCCGCGTCGTTTGTCATTAGTTCGCCGTCACTGCGCCGACTCTTCAATATCGTCGGTTACGATCGCCGGTGGCAGGTTTTTGACAACGTTGATGCAGCCGTTGCGGCAAATAGCGGCGATGTGGGGGTGAGCGGGGCGTGAAACGCCTCGGGGAGCTCTTCCCGTCGATCGCTGCGTTGATCGTTTACTTCGCCGTATCGGTTGCAGTCATTTTGACCGTGGAACATTCGTCGGATCTTCAGCAAAGAATTCGGGTTGCGCAGGTTTTGAGCAGCAAGGTAATTCGCTTGCAACTCGATGAGGAGACCAGCGTGCGCGGTTACGTCGTGATCGGGCAGCGCGCCTTCCTCGATCCGTACTATAAGGCGCGGTCCGATTTCGATAAGACGGTCGCGCAAGACCGGGCGTCGCTGGCCTCTATCCCTGCGCCGGTTGCGATAGCCTCGCTTTCGAATGAGGAGCGGATACACGACCAATGGGTGCGCGTCGTGGCTGGTCCCCTCATCGTGCACCCTACGAGGGCCGATGCCGTCGCGCTGCAGTTTAAAGGAAAAGGGCTTATCGACAGCTTCCGTTCCGAAGCGGACGCAATCGCGCGCGATCTCAACAAACATGTTTCCAACGCCGGCGATTTCGAGCGCAGCTTCGTGAATACGCTGATAGGCGGCGGACTCGTCGTTGGCTTCGCGCTCGTCGGCTTCTTAGCCCTCGGTGCCGCACGGCAACGCCGCGTCGAGGTCGAGGCTAACGAGCAGCTCGAGCTGTACGAGCGCGAGCGAAACGTCGGGAACCAACTCCAAGACGCGCTCATCATGCGCGACCTGCCGGTCGTCCAGGGCCTGACCATCCACGCCCGCTACCGGCCTGCCGACGTCCCCGAACGCTTGGGCGGCGACTGGTACGACGTGTTCGCGCTGCCGAACGGGCGCGCGTTTATCGTCGTCGGCGACGTCGTGGGGCACGGCATTACGGCAACCGTGCGCATGAGTCAGCTTCGCAACATGATTATCGCGGCCGCGCTCTACGCGTCGCAGCCGGGCGAGATTCTCACCGCGGCAAACCGGCAGTTGCTGCGCACGGGGTTAGAAGAGCCCGCGGGGACAGCGGTCTGTGCCTTCATCGACCCACGCACGCGTGAGATCCACTTCGCGACCGCAGGGCATCCTCCACCGCTTCTGTTTCGAAGCGACCGCGGCCCGCAATGGCTGATGGACGGCAGCCTTCCGCTCGGTATCGAAGATCAAGAGTATGCAACGAACACGGTTCAAGCCGCGCCCGGCTCGCTTGTGGTGTTCTACACCGACGGACTCACCGAGCTCCGGCGAAACGTGATCGAGGGGGAGATGCTGGTCGCGGATGCGGCACGCGATGCCGTCGCGCGCAAGGCCGAGAATCCCGCCTTCTTCATCAAGCGGCAAGTGATGCGCGATGCAAGGTACGTCGACGACGTCGCGATCGTTACCGTCGGCTTCGAATCCGCACCGTCACCGCTGCGGCGGCCGATCGTAGAGACGCTTGACGCTTCGCGTCAGATTAGTAAGGGCGCGACCTGATCGTACTGCAGCCGGCCGTCGGGTAGCAGGCGCACGCCCTCGGTAGGCACGTGGGGTCGCGGCGCGCCCGAGTGCATCACGTGCAGCACGTCAACGCCGCGCATCAGCGTCGCGGCGTCGCCAACGAGCCTGCGATGACAGCGCCACCAGAGACTCTCCGAGCACATGATCGCCAGCCGCTCGCGGTGCGCCTCGCTCAAAAGCTCGTCGAGCGCCTGCGCGAACGCGGGCGTCTGCATGTAATCGGCGTAGCCGCGGAAGGCCGGGTGACGCAGCGCGACGTTCGGGCTGTCGGGACGCGTCTTGCGGAAGCCGCCGAGCGCGGGTCGCCACTCGTAGCTGGCGCCGGCGAGATCCGGAATCCAGCGCGCCATGGCCTCGGCCCACACGTGCGGATGGGCTCGGCTCTTCGGTACGCTCCGCACGTCGGCGACCGCGCGGATGCCGTTGGCCCGAATCAGCGCGGCCAGCTCGATTTCGCCCGCAGTGCCGTGCCCGAAGGTCAGCAGCTGCATTTGAACGCCGCGTCGGGCGTTTTTACTGCGGCCCCGGTCCCAAGATAATCCGCACGAAGTCGTTGGGGCGCAGCCATTTGCGAACCGCGGCGATAATCTGTCCGTTGGTTACGGCGATCTCGTTGCGCGCATCGATGGTCGCCTGATCGAGCGGCAGGCCGAATTCGGCGAACCGAATCAGCTGGCCCGCGATGCCGCTAAAGCTCGCAACGCGCATCGGCACCTCCGACACGATGGATGCTTTGCCACGCGCCAGTTCGTCAGGCTCGAGGCCCGTCGTCGAGAGGGCATTGAGATCGGCCATGATCAACGACTGCGCCTGCGTGATCTTGCTCGGATCGGACTCGAAGTCCACGCCGAACGTCGAACGCTTCCGCCCGAAGTTCGTTGAGGTGTGCACGTCGTAGACCAAACCATGCACGTCGCGCACGTCGTGGAAGAGAATCGAACTTCCGGTCGCACCAAAGGATTGATTGGCGACGGCGACCGCGGGGTAGTCGGGATCGGTGCGCGTGATCGAGAGCGCTTGCACGAGCTGCACCTTCGATTGGATGCGCTCCTTGTCGGGCACGACCGTGCTTACCGCGGCGTTATTCGGTACCACCGGCAAGACGACGTCCGGCTTAGGACCGGTCGCGGTCCAACCACCGAAGTACTTCGTGATGACATCCTTCGCGTTTTGCGGATCCACGTTGCCAACCACGACGATGGTCGTCATGTCGGGCCGGTAAACCGTGGCATAATACGATTTCACGTCATCGAGCGCGAGCGAGCCGACGCTTTGCGGCGTAGCGAAGCGCTGGGCCGGATCGCCCGCCGGGAAGAGCGCTTTGTTCAGCTCGACTTCGGCCAAATGCTCGGGCGCGGTCATGTTGCCCGCCACCTCGCCCAGCTGCTTCTGCTTGACGGCCGCGAAGCCCGCAGCCGGAAAGGCCGGATGCAACTCCTCATCGGCCAGCAGCTGGACGCCGCGATCGAAGTCCTTCGAAAGTGCGGTGAGGCTGAAGTGCGTTCCGGCGGTAACGTCGGCGGTAATCGCGTCGAGCTGCGTCCGCAGCGCAAGACGATCGTACGTCGTCGTGCCGAAGGGAAGTAGCTGCGACGTAGCTGCGGCGACCCCGTCTTTGCCGGGC
>JBAPZS010000119.1:0-8722 GCA_049285355.1 Candidatus Cybelea sp.
CGGCGCGGCGCGGCAGCAGATAGAAGAGCAAGGCGACAATCAGAAAGAAGAGCCAAAACTCGTAACTCGTAAAGCGCAGCGGAATGCCGATGCCGCAGGCCGCGGCAAACCACGAGAGCGAGTGGCGCTCCGGCGGTTGCGGCTTCGCCGGAGCCGATGTAACGGCGGCGCCGGCGGCGGCGGGTGCGACGGCAGGCGGTGAGCGATCGGCGAGGATATGAGCGACGTCGGTGCCGAGCAGACGGCTAAATCGGCGGCTTCCCTCGCGATTGAGATGGTCCTCATCGGCGAAGAGATCCGGACGTTCGAGCGCGATGTAGGCGGCCGCGGGAATCAGGTGCGCCTGCTCGTCGTGCACAATCGTTACGATCGAACCGCTCGGCAACTGGTTCGGGCTGCGATGCGTCGGGCGCGTGGGAATGCGCACGAAGATGACCGGAACCCCGGCCGCCTCGTAGCGCGCCGCGAGCGGCGCGAGCCACTGGGTGCGGTAACGCGCGTACGACGGGCTGGGCTTCGCGACCGTCAGGACTTGCGTCGCGATCGCGTTGCGCTGGTCGTCCGGAATGCCATTGGGGTAGGTAATCGCGTTGGTTGAAAAGTCAACGTGCAGACCGGCGAGCGACTCGCTGCGAGGGTGCGCTGCGAGGGGATCGTAGGCCGGCGTGCGGCGGGCGCCGTTAATCGCGGCGAACCGCGCCGCCGGATCGGCGGCGAACGCCTGAACGTCATCGCGCAGCTCCTGACCGCGCCAGAAGAGGTCTATGCCGTTCTCGACGCGTTCGCGGGGATCGGAGAAGGAGCCGGCGAGTTTCGGAAGATCGCTCAGACGCGTTTGAAGGACGACGTAGCGCAGATCCATGGGGCGATCGTTGCCGTCGAGGCTGCCGATCGCGCTGTCGTCGTCGGCATAGGTGTCGACCGCAATGACAACCGCGCGAAAACGGCCGGCGTCCGGATCGATCGCGCGGACGAAGAACGGCCAGCAGCGCGGGGTCGTTCCCGGAACGCCGCCGTTGAGAAAGCGGAGATTTCCCGCGGCGGAATCGGCGGCGGCAGGATCGAGGCCCGAGTAGATCCGCGAATCACCGAGCACCAGCACGTCGCGCTTGGGATTGGGAGGGAGGTCGCGAAACTGCGCGATCGCGGTCTCAAAGCTGCCGGTGCTCGAGGACGGATCGAGCATCGCACGGTAGAGGCCCGTTCGAAACGCAAGCACGTCAACTACGGCAAAGATCAAGAATGCCGCGGCCGTGACGAACGCCGTCGCCTTCCAACTCACTAAGGGAACTCTGTTCCGGCGCCGAAACACGCTACCCTATGATTGGGCGCGTTCTTACGGTTGCCGGTTCGCAGATGACGGTTGGGCTCGATCGCGCGGAGGGCAATGGCGGCCCGGTTCGCGTCGGGTCGGTCGTGAAGAGTCCAAATGGCAAGCGCGACGTGATCGCGGGCATCAGCGAAGTGCAGGCGTACGGCGCCGGAGCCGCGGGCGAGCTTCTCACGGTCGACCTCTTAGGCGAACTCGCTCTCAACGATTCCGGCGAGCTGCAGTTCAGCCGCGGCGTCTCGATTCATCCGGCCGCCGGCGAACCGGTCTTCGCGGCCGAGGACAAGGACCTGCGCGCGATCTACGGCCAGCCGGGGCGACCGAGCGTAAGCGTCGGCACGCTGTATTACGATCCCGGGCAGCCGGCATATCTGTTGACCGACGAGCTGCTGGGCAAGCATTTTGCCGTACTCGGCACGACCGGCGCCGGGAAGTCGTGCGGCGTTACGGTGATTCTCTCGGCAATCTTGGAGAAGCATCCGCACGCTCACGTTATCCTTTTGGATCCGCACAACGAGTACGGCAGCGCCTTCGGCGACCTGGCCGAGAAGATCGACGTGGATAATCTGCGGCTGCCCCTGTGGGTCTTCAGCTTTGAAGAGGCGTCGCAAGTTCTGATTCGGACGGGCTCCGAGGAGGAGCAAGAGTCGCAGGCGTTCATTCTCAAGGACGCGATTACGTGGGCGCGGCGCAACTACAGCGGCAGCGAATTCGCGAAGGCGATGATCTCGGTCGACACGCCGACGCCTTATCGCCTCCACGAGCTTCTGCGCTTCATCAACGATCAGATGGGGCGGCTCGGCAAGGCCGACACGGCAAAACCGTACTTACGGCTTCGCGAGCATATCGAGTCGTTGCGCGACGACCGTCGCTACGACTTTCTCTTTAGCTCCGAGGACGATATTCTCGTGGATATCGTCTCACGGCTCATGCGCGTTCCGGTCAAGGGGAAGCCGATTACGATCGTCGATCTCTCCGGCGTTCCGTCGCAGGTCGCCGACGTCATCGTTTCGACGTTGAGCCGCATCATCTTCGACTTCGCCGTTTGGTGCGAGCCCGACCGCCGGCCGCCGGTGCTACTCGCCTGCGAGGAGGCGCACCGCTACGTGCCGGCCGACGAACGCCGCGGCTTCGCCTCGACGGTGCGCGTGATCACGCAAATTGCGAAGGAGGGGCGCAAGTACGGCATCTCGCTGGCCCTGATCACGCAGCGCCCGACCGAACTCTCGCTGGCAGCGCTCTCGCAGTGCGGCACAATCTTCGCCCTGCGGCTGGGCAGCGAGGTGGACCAGGAGTTCATCGGACGAACCCTACCGGACGTTGCGCGGGAGATGCTGCCGACGCTCTCGAGCCTACCGACGCAGCAGGCGATCGTTTCTGGCGAAGCCGTTCGCGTACCCGTTCGCATCCGTTTCAACGATCTGCCCGAGGACCGCCGGCCGCACAGCGCAAGCGCGGCGTTTGCGCAGAAGTGGCAGACGGACGACGTGGACCGGCGATTAATCGAGCGCGGCATCCGCCGCTGGCGCTCGCAGATCCGCAACTAGACTCACCTTCGACGGAGTTTACTCAAGGATGACGGCTGCAGGCATGTCGTCCCCCTTCGACTCCGCTCAGGGTGACACCCAACAGGCTCAGGGCGACAAGGCGCGGGTTGGGCTGATCACGGTGACCGTGATGCTCGGGCTCATCATGGCGATCATTGACTCCACGATCGTCAACGTCGCCATCAACACGATCGGCGGAAATCTCGGCGCGACGGTTGACGAGGTCGCGTGGGTCGCGACCGGATACATCCTGGCAAACGTCGTCGTCATGCCGCTCAACGGATGGCTGACGGCGCTGCTCGGGCGCAAGCGGTTTTACGCGATCTCCCTGGCGCTCTTTACGGTCGCGTCATTTTTTTGCGGCACGGCTCGGTCCATTTGGGTGCTCGTCTTTTACCGCGTCATCCAGGGACTCGGCGGCGGCGCACTCCAGCCGACTGCGCAGGCAATTATGTTCGAGACGTATCCCGAGGAGCGGCGCGGCGCGGCGATGGCAATCTTCGGGATGGGCGCGATGGTTGGGCCGGCGATCGGTCCGACGCTCGGCGGCTGGATCGTGGACAACGCAAGCTGGCCGCTCATCTTCTACATCAACGTACCGATCGGCATCGTAGCCTTCTTGATGACGCTCGCCTTCATTCCCAATCCGAAGTTCATCGCCAAGCCCAAGGGCGGGATCGACTGGGCGGGGCTGGGCCTGCTGACGGTCGGCTTGGCGTCGCTGCAGTTCGTGTTGGAGCAGGGCGAACGCGACGACTGGTTTGCCTCGCAGACGATCCAAATTCTCACGCTCGTCGCAGTCGCCTCGCTGGTCATTTTTGTGATCAAGTCGCTGCGCGATCCGCACCCAATCGTAGACTTGAAGGTCTTCAAGTTTCGGTCGTTTTCGATCGGCTCGTTCCTCGGCTGCGTTATGGGCTTCGGCCTGTTCGGGACGGCTTTGATCCTGCCGCTCTTCTTTCAATCGCTGCTCGGCTTTACGGCATTCGACACCGGCCTGCTCTTGATGCCGGGCGCCTTCGCAACGGCGCTCTCGATGCTAATCATCGGGCGCGTGCTCAACTACATTGACGGACGCTGGTCCATCGTCTTCGGTACGCTGCTCTTTGCGTGGTCTACCTGGCTGCTCGGCGGACTCGACGTGCAGGCCGGCTACTGGGACGTCTTCTGGCCGCGCCTGGTGCAGGGATTCGCGCTCGGCTTTCTCTTCGTTCCGTTAACGACGATCTCGCTGGGCGACGTGCCGCGACACGAGCTGGCGGGCGCCACCGGCGTGTTTACGCTAATCCGCCAGCTGGGTGGAAGTCTGGGAATCGCGATTCTCACGACGATGCTCACGCACCAAACCGCGGTTGCATGGAACGTGCTATCGTCGGGCGTTACGCAGACCCACGGTTACTCGATCGGTGCGCTCACGCAGATCGTCGCGCAGCAGTCCTCGGTGATTGCCTACAACTATCTCTTCCGCGTTACGGCAGTCGTCTTCGTGCTCTCGACTCCGCTCGTCTTTTTAATCGCCCCGAAGCGGCAAGTACAGAGCGCTCCGCGCGCTCAGCGCGGAAGCGGCGTGTTGGACGCCGAGCGCGTCGCGAGCGCGTAGGGGAAGACGGTAACGGGCTGGACGATGCTCTCCTGGCCGAAACCATCGTTGAAACTCACCACCACAACATAGCGCGTCGCAACGCCGACGAGGGGCGCGCGCAGCGTGACGACGTCGGCGTCGGCGCCGGCGTCGAGGTGCGTTACCTCACGCGATTGGGTATCGGTGAGCGCCACGCGCATGTTATTGCGTGGTGAGATGATGCGAACGCGGATGGGACTGCCGCTTCGAACTCGCGGCGTGAGAACTTGAAACGTGCCGTTCTCGGCGCCTTGCACGACGGCCCCGGTCTCGGTCTCGTTGTCGCCCGCGACCTGGATCACGCTTCCCGCCGTGCTCGGCATATCGGCGACGACGAGCCCGGCCATGGACTGCGCGATCGTATGCCCTCGTCTCACCCGGACGAGCACCCGCATCTCCCGAAAGCTCGGTCCCGGCGGGACGATGAACCGCGTATCGCCGCTGCGCGAAAACGGGGCCTCACCCCAGACCGTCCCGTCCACGCCGAGCAGCGCGACGTAACCGCTATCGGCCGTGGCTTGATACGCAACGTCGATCGTTTGACCCGGTCGAGCGACGACCGGATCGACGGAGACCATCCCGATGCGGGCGCCCCGCAGCACGCCGGCGTGCGACGCGACGGCGTTAATCGTGCGAGTCTCATCCACGCTGCCGAGCGGGCCGGCCATCACCATCTGAACTTCGTAGGGCTGCGGCTTTCCCGCGGCGGGTAACGTGATCGGAAGCAGTCCCGAGCGCTCGGCAAGTGCCCCGCTCTCGAGGCGTCGCCCGTTGCGTGCGACGACGGCATACGTGAGGCGGCCGGCGCCCGAGGCCGTGTATTGGGCCTCGACCGTCGTGCCGGCGAGTGCCGAGGGCGGGACGGCGAGGGCGGCGATCCGTGGCAACGCCTGACCCAAGATCCCCGCCGCGATAAGCGCGAGCAATCCGATGCCGAGGCTCGCGGCCGCGATGGTTACGTACGCGCTCGGTCCCCGCTTTACCGTCGGTGGTGGCGCTTGAACGACACAGTGCACGCCCTGCCCGACGACCTCGGCGACCGCACCGCCAAACGAGGCGTAGTCTGCCGGCCACACGGGAATCTCGGTGGCCGACGTGGAGAGCGGCTCGACCTTGAACGGCACCGGATAGGCCAACACCGGCTCACCTTTTTGCGAGGTGACCCAAGTGCGGCACACGAGCGTGGATTTCGTCTGGTTGACGACGTGCAGCGCGTAGATTGCGACGCCGCGGCGCCGATCAAATGCTTCGAGGGCGAAGAACGCGGATACGGTACCGGCCGGCGACTGCAGGGTCGCGCCGGAGCGAATCCGAGCCGACGACGACCTAGCAAGCCGGGCCGCTGAACGCAGCGCAAGCGCTGCGCCCATTAGCGAACCCTACCGTTCTTCAATTCGTGAAATGCATCCGGGCAGCGGTCCGAAAGTTTATCGGGGAAGCGGAACTCGGCAAGAACGGCAGCATGAAAGTGAACGGGTACACAACGTAACACACCATCAGAGACCCGGGCACCCCCTGGCCGCCGTAATCGCAAGATATGTTCAGCTTGGTCGGATCCACGATACCGACATCTTGGCCGATAACCCAACTTGGCGCGTAGCCCGCATTGGTATTGAGCCCGACGTTGCAGTGATCGAGCAACGTGCAGTTTTTCCCGCGCACGATTCCCCAGCGAACGGCTCTCTGCGCCACATCGGTCATCCAGGTGTAGGTATAGAGCGCCCGCCCGAAGTCGATGATTCCAAACGTTAGCGAAAGCAGGGCAACCATGATAATGGCCATCTCGACCATACTCGTGCCCCGTTTGCGATGTCTTTTCGTTTTCATTGCATTGCCACCCTAAGGTAGTTCGATCCGCTTACGGTGATGGTGCCGGGGATACCGGGATACGCTATCCACGGAGTGTAGTTCGCGCTCACCGTCACCTGGACGTAGTACACCGTGTTCACGGGAGCCGCCGCTCCGAACACGCACCCCGTCGGCGGCAGGCTGCCGTTGACCGAGCAGAGATGTTTTGCGTTGACGGTAATCGGCGCTGGAAGATACTGCGCGTCGTTGGTAGCCCACGACTCCATGCCGTTTATGTCGGCGGCCGTTATGAGGTTCGCAGATCCGTAGTTGGCGCCGGCGAGGGCCGCACCCTGAGCGAGAATCGCATAGGTGCCATACCGACCGAACTCCACGATCCCCATAAACAAGAGCGCGAAGGCCGGCGTGAGCAGCGCGAACTCGATCATCGCCGTACCTGCCTGCGAGCGGAATAATTTTTTAATCATTGGACGAGCACCACGGTCTTGGGAAGGGTTTGGCCGTTCACGGGATTGGCGAAATCGTACGCGGTGGCGCCATTGAAGATCGCCGAGCCGAAGACTAAGACGAGGTAGCCGCCACTAGAACCGTTGGTGATCACGTTTAACGCGCTCGGCGCATAGATCAGCCCGCTCATGTTTTGCGAAACGCCGTTGAAGATCGGGGGTTGTGCGTTGCCGGGCACTTGATAGTAGAGCACCCCGGCGGAAGTGCCGCTCGTCGGCGCCGAGAGCGAGACGTTCGGAATGCCGTTGAAGGTGGGCGGCGTCCCGCTAGCGGTAACGTAGAGCGTAACGCCGTTGCCGGTAACGTTCGTCTCTCCGTTGATGATTGTAGTACCGTTGAAGACAAACGTACCGCCGGGAGCGAAGGTTACGTTGGGGCATCCGTTTACAATAAGCGAGTTGTAACAGCCCGGTTGGATCGTCACCGTCGCCTGGCCGTTATAGACAACCGAGCTGCACCCGGTGATCGGGGGTGGATTCGCGGTAAGCGAGGCGCAGCCCGTGATTTCCGGGCAGGGATCGGCGACCGGAAGCATCGGGGCCGGCGTCGCGATCGTAAAATTCGTGCCGTTTTCGATCGGGGCCGCCCCAGCGTAGCCGATACCCTTTGCAGCGAAGGTCGAGTCACCGTTGAAGGTGGCCGTGTCGTTGATTAAGATTGCACAGCCCGGAGAGTTGACGACATCGCCGTTGAACGTCGACTGTGAAACCGGGCTCAAGAGATAGATGCAGCCGGGATTGCTGTTTTGCATTTCCGCCACCGCCGACGTTTCGACGGGCATGCTCGGATAGCCAAACAACTTCAGAAACCAGGTCGTCGACTGCGGGACCTTGACGCTCACGTGCACGGCGCAGTTGTCGCCCTGATACGGGCCGTCGAGGGCGCTCGGCGGGTTGTCCACGGTGACGGCTGTGTTCGCGCCGGGGGCGAAGTTATCGATCTGGGAGTCGTTTTGAGCCGCAGTCGTCGCGTCCGCCGAGTCGGGGCAGCCGTGCGTGATGAGCTGCTGCGCGCCGGCGATGGCGGCCGCGTCGGTGGCGGATTGCATCCGCGTCTGCTGATATTCGAGATAGCTTAGGTCGATCGTGAGGGCGCCGATACCCATCATGACCATCAAAGAGAGCCCGATCAGCGGCAATGCCTGCCCACGTTCTCCCATGCGGCGCTTCATTTGAGGTTTCTCCTTCATCATCTGCGAGGTTTATCGGGTGAGGATCTCGGGGGTCATAACGAAAACCACGTCGCTCTGTTGATTCTGATAGTTCGTCGACGTGAAGAGCTTACCGAGAATCGGGATCTCGGAAAGCAAGGGAAACTTGTAGACCGTCTTCTTTTCAATCCGGCTTACGAGGCCGCCCATCAGGATGCTCTCGCCCGGACGTGTGATGACGTCGGTCGAGAGCTGGCTTACGGTGAGCGCGGGAATCTCAAAGCCCGAGACGGTGACTGCATTTGCGTAGTCGAGCTCGGAGATCTCGGGTGCAATCAACGCCTCGACCGAACCGTTGCCTCGGACGGTCGGCGTAACATTCAATTGCACTCCGTAGGGTTGGTACTGCACGTTGACGGCTCCCAAGCCAGTGGTGGTTACGACCGGTATCTGCCCACCTACGAGAAACGTCGCCTTGCTTCCTGGGCTAGTAACCAAGTCCGGGCTTGAAAGCATCCTGGCATGGCCTTCCGACATCAATAGATTCAACGTAGGCGCGAGGGTAATCGTGCGGTAGAAGGGCCCCAGCGTGAAGGCCTGGCCCGGCGGGCGGAGCGATTCGAAGAACGGGATTGAGGGCGGAATCAGCAGCGGGGTCGGCTGGCCCTCGACCGGCTGGGCGCCGTAGAGCTGGATGCCGAGACTAGACTGGGCCGTCTTGTCGACTTCCAGGACATAGACCTTGATGTCTATTAGGC
>JBAPZS010000120.1:0-13072 GCA_049285355.1 Candidatus Cybelea sp.
GCATACCGGCTGCTCGTACGAGGGATCACGATCTATCGCGGCGACGGTAAACCGATACCCCGGGATGTGCAGCTTGGAAATCTGCGCGATACCTACTACGAGGAAGCTTGCGGAGCGCTGAAGCCGCTGCACGACATTGATGAGTCGAAGGTCGTGCAGTTGGATAGCAGGCGGTCAGGAGACGAAACGACGCGCTCTCGCAAACGTCCTACCTAGCTTCTGCTGATTTGATCACCGCCAAGATATGGCGACAAGGCCGTTCCCGTCTTCGACCTCTTTGCCGCCGCCTTGGACCATTGTGACGTCTGACGCGCTCGTTTCAGCGTATGACGAACCGCCGCCGCCGCCGCTTCCAGAGTAGAAGCAAGGGCTGCCTACCATGATGCCCCCGCCCTCCGCGCCGCCGCCACCGCCACCGCCGCCGAAGTAGCCGCCGCCACCGTAGCCGCCGCGACCTTGACCAAATCGGCCACCGCTCACGCCACCGTGACCGCCGACGCCCAAGCTGCCTGAGCCACCATTGCCGCCACCCTGGCCGCCGCTGGTCTGTGTGCCGCCGCTGCCACCACCTACGCCACCGCCGCGCTCCGCCACGAGGTCGCCGCCCGCGCCGCCGGCGCCGCCCATCTCACCTTGGTAACAAGTACCTTCGCCGCCGTCGCCGCCACCGGCGCCGGCCACGAGCACGCGGTTGGCAAACGCGGTACCGCCTTGCCGCACGTCCGATGCGCCCCCATTAAACCCGTCATTGTCGCCGCCTACAAAGATGGCCAGCGATTCACCCGGTGTGACTGGAATAGTGGCCTTGACCAAACCGCCGCCAAGACCGCCGTGTGCGCCCGAAGCTGCGACTTTGAGGCGTTTCACGCGTTCGGGTACGATGAAGTTTTGCTGCGCGCCGGTGTAGCTGAAGGTCATACGTTGCCGGTCGAGCGGCTCGGCGCAAAACGCCGAACCCGCAGCGGATTGAGGCGCAGCCGTCTGCGGCAGCGCCGATGCCGGCAGTAACGAGGATGAATTGCCGCTTCCGCCGCACCCTGCGAGCATTACAACTGCCGGGCAAACGGCCACGGCACAGCAGCCTAACCCTGGGATCGGCCTCATGAGAATTCTCCTTCGTAAGCACGCAAAGGCAGATGCCCTCGTCGCTCGCCAGTCATGACGCCGAACGACAGGCGCCGTAACGGACACCGGCACACCTAACCCGCACACTTGGCCCAGGCGCCTCCTCCGCCGACTTTGGTCGCGGGAGGCTTAAGCGACAGCCTAAAAGCTAGAGGGCGATGCGTGCCGCGCTCGCGTGTCTCGCCCTCGCTATATCGTGCACCGCGCCGGCGTTCGCGCAGGCAGTCGCGCCGACGCCGTCGCCGACCGCGTCACCGGTGCCGACCGCATCGCCGACGCCGCATCCGCGCGGGCTGCAGATCGCGAGCACCTTCGCCACGACGTTCCTCGATCAGAACACGTCGGGGCCGGGACAGGTCGGACCTGAAGTACCCGGTTACCTCAACGGCGGGCCGCTGGCACCGAACACGCCGTACGACGCGTTTGCGAGCGCGCCACTGACGCCGGGCGTCGCCGGCAACGGCACG
Organism: Candidatus Cybelea sp.; assembly: GCA_049285355.1. Classification (GTDB taxonomy): domain Bacteria; phylum Vulcanimicrobiota; class Vulcanimicrobiia; order Vulcanimicrobiales; family Vulcanimicrobiaceae; genus Cybelea. The sequence goes on from JBAPZS010000120.1 coordinate 1,593, forward strand.
GCGCTCATGACGCTCACCGAACACACGCCGGCGCTCGATATCGGCCTCAATGCCGGGCTAGAGTTTGCCGGCGGCAGCGTCACCAACATCGCGTACTGGGGCGAGAACCTCATGCCGACGTTAAACCCGCACATGGGATCGCAGGCGTTGCCGTACGCAATCGCCTTTCCCACCGCGCCGGGACAAGACGACGGGAGCAACTTCCGGCTTTCGATTCTCGGCGGAACCATTGCGACGACCGACGGCAACCTCACCTTGAAGTTCGGCTATCTCGATCTCACGCAGACCGAGCGTTTCATATTCGCACAACCGCTGCTCACCAGCATCAATCCGGCGATCGCCTACGCGCCGGCGGAGACGCTATCGAGCGAGCTTGCCGGAAGCGACGATTGGCAGCCGCTCTCCACTCAACTGCAACTCAATGGAGCCGATGTCGTCGTGAAGCGCGGCATCGCGTCGTTCGAGCTAACGGCCGGCGCATTGCCGTCGTTGCCGGGCGAGAGTGCGCGCATAACGATCGGCTCGCTCGTCTTCGACCACGGCGAGGGCACGCGCTACGCGATCGAAGTGCTGCATGCAGCGACGTCGGGCGTCGCCTTCGGAACGAGCGTGCCCTTCGGCGCCGATCCGCGTTACGTTTTCACGCCGCAGGGCGTCATTGCGAGCAGCTCGCTGAGCGGTCAACAGCAGACGATCGCCGGTGCGAGTGCGAGCGTGCACGTGATGCCGCGCTGGAGTCTCGATGGAATCGTGGAGCTGGCGCGCGCGTGGTACGACGCACAGAACGTCGCCCTGCCCGGCAGCGCACATCCCGGCGGCTACTATCATCTCGGACTGATCAAAACGTTTGGGCGCACGACGGCCTCGCTCGACGGCTATCGCATGGAGCCACGCTTCGCGACGATGGTGCTGCCGTACGGCGTTTCCGAAAACCAGTGGAGCGCGGCGTGGGCGTGGCCCGCACCGTGGCTGGGCTCGAGCTATCAGCTGGTCGACAACACGGTGCTGGGCGTCGACCGGCAGGGGTATCGCTTGCGCTACTTTGTCGACGGTGGCCCGCTCGAAGCACGCTTCGAGTTTGCCGATTTTCGCCAGATCGAGCCGGCGACGACGCTGACGGCGGAGCAGACCGGTTTCGCCGGCGGCTACTTTCCGATCCAGCAGCCGCGTTATGCCACGCTTGGAACGCAACGGCGTTACGGCTTTTGGACGACCTGGCACGCGTCGTTCGGCGATCTTACGCTCGATTACATTGACGACCAGATGTCGCGCCCGTACCTCATCCGCACGGACAACGTGGCGCTCGACGTTCCGCAGACGGTGGTAACGTACTCGCGGCACTTCACGCCGAATCTCGTCTTAGCGATCGGGACGGGGCGCTACCAGATGACCGGCAACTTTTCCGAGCCGGTCAGCTTTCACGAGCAGCTCTTCTTCACCGGCGCGATCTTCAAAGAGACGCCGCAGGCATCGCTGCTCGCAACGTTTCGCAGCACGGTCTTTGGGGGAATCTCGTCGTTTCCGCCGCTGCCGCTCTCACCCGATTTTAGCGGCACGCAACTGATTGTCGAACAGCGCTACACTTATGGTTCGTCTGGCTCACCGTGACGGGCGGCGCTCCATGACGAGCCGTCGACGAAATGAATGTACGTGAGCGCGCATTCCACGTCGTGCGGCAGCGCCGGCACCGGCGTCTCCGACGGCGCCGGGATGTCCGCTTCCACTTTGCGGTGATCGATCATCACCGTATCCGTGAAGTTCCCGTGCAGGGTGAACTCGTGGAAGCCGCCGGCGGGCGCGACCGCGATGAACCGGACGAGGTCGGCCGCCACGTCGCCGGTGATCATGAACGAGACGCGGATCGTCTCCGGCGGCGTAACGCGGTGATCCATCGTCGCCGGAAGCACCTCGCACAACGTCATCCGCGCCGGCGCCTCCGTCTCGCCGGCGTGCGCGGGCAACGCAACGAGCGCCAGCGCAACGGCGAGCGCGAGTCTAGACATACTTCACCGAGGTCGCCATCCCGGCCGCGAGATGGTAGAGGTTGTGGCAGTGGTAGAACCACCAGCCGGGATTGTTGGCGTCGAAGGCGATGGTGACGGTAGCGCGCGGCGTCACCAGGATCGTGTCGCGCATCGCGCCCGCAAAGCGCGTTCCGTTGACCGCCACGACTTGGAACGTATGGCCGTGCAGGTGCATCGGGTGGCTCATCATCGTCTCGTTCTGCATCGTGATCTCGACCCGCTCGCCGCGCTTGACGGGCAGATACGGCGCGCTCCCGGAGCGCGCCAGCGCATCGGTCCACTCGACCTTGTCGATCGACCACGCGTAGCGTCCCATGTTGCCGGTGAGTCCGATCGTCAACTGCCGGTCGACCGCCCGCGCGGCGAGCGGCTGGGTCGCGCGCAGCTGCATCTCGAGCGCGAGCGTGTTGAGCGGCGCCGTGTAGGCGCCCTTCGCGGCGTACTTCGGAACGGTCGCGCCGCGCGTGGCGAGCACGAAGACCGCCCGCGCGTTATCCGCTTCGCGCACGGCGAAGATCGGATAGACGCCGGGTTCTTGAGTCTCGATACGGATGTCGCAGCGGTTGGCGACCCCGATCGGAAAGCGGCTGCCGGACACAGGCGTAATCGGGCGGCCGTCAACCGCGAAGAGCGTGCCGCGCAGCGCGCCGAGATCCACGGTGAAGTTCGTGGAGGCGCCGCTGTTGATGATGCGCAGGCGCACGCGGGCGCGGCGTTCGATGCGAAAGACCTCCGGATTCTCGACCGGCCGCCGGTTCACGAGAAACGCATCGTAGTTGACGTCGTTGACGTCGGGCGTCATGTTGCTCGGGGTGACAGGGGGTTTGGGTTTTGGTGTGCGGAGTTGCGCGTAGATCTGGTCGGGATCGGTGAAGCTGAAATCGGCGATCTCGGCGACGACCTGCTGCTCGTCGCGCCGCTCGTCGGCGGGATCGGCAATGATCAGCGGCGCCGAGAGCAGGCTCTGCTCCTGCAGCCCCTCGTGCGAATGCATCCAGTACGTGCCCGATTCGGTAAGCGGAAAATCGTATTCGTACGTCTGCCCCGGCGGCAGCGCGGGCTGCGAGACGATCGGCACGCCGTCCTGATGCGGCGGCGGCGTGAGCCCGTGCCAGTGGATGAGCGTGAGTTTGTCGATCCGGTTGACGAGCTGCACGCGGAAGCGGCTGCCAAGCACGGTCTCGATGCCGCGCGTGCCGTTGGACTGCACGATGTCGAGCCGTTCGACCGTGCGGCCGAGCACTTCGACCGTCGAGGTCGTAACGATGAGCGTCGTGTGCTGCGTGGCGGCGAGCGCGCGCTCCAGCGGTCCGGCGGTAACGAGCGCCGCGCCGGCGCCACCGAGCGTTGCCATGAACTGGCGGCGTGTTGTTAGCATACGCTAAGAGATTCGACGCCGGTTTGCGCTACGCTGCCACCACGCGACGTCGATCCAGCGCCCGAACTTGAAGCCAACCTCGCGATAGATGCCGACGAGCTCGAAGTCGAAGCTTTTGTGAAAGGCGACGCTCGAGTCGTTCGGCAGCGCGATGCCGGCGAAGGCTCGGTGAAACGCGCCCGTCTGCGCCAGCTCGGTAAAGAGCGCCCCATAGAGCGCGCGACCGATGCCTTTGCCGCGCGCCACATCGTCGACGTAGACGCTGACGTCCACCGAGCTTGCGTACGCGGCGCGCGCGCGATGCCGCGACGCGTAGGCGTACCCGGAGACTCGCCCGCCGTCGACGGCCACGAGCCACGGATACGGTGGTGCGATCTGGACGATGCGCGCACGCATCTCCGCCTCGTTCGGGGCTTCGAGCTCGAACGAGATCGTCGTATGCTCGACGATCGGCCGGTATATTTCGGCGAGTGCATGGGCGTCGTTGGGCGTGGCGGAGCGGATCAGCATTGCGCAATTCTGCCTGCCGGCGCGTGCACCGTACAATGGCCGAGCGTTTAACGGGTCCGGCGTACGGCATTCACGAATGGCCTATGCGTCTATGCTCTTTCGTAACCGCGAATCCGAACGCGGCTCACAGACGATTCGCGTCGCGCGCGACACCATCGAGATATTCGCGATTTTAGCGGCGGGGTTCTGGGCCTTTTACGTCTTCGTCTACGAAAACCGAATCAAGCCGTCATTTACCGACCCCCAGGTGAGCGTCGGGGCGAGGCTGCGGGAGACGAGCCACCGCTCCGGCGCGATCGGCGTGCTGTTAACGACGGAGGTCCACAACGAAGGCAGCGTTCGAGTTTACTTCGCCGGCTACGGCGTGACGGTACTCGGAACGCGCATGTCGCTTTCGACGCATCCACTGCCGCCCAGGCCGAACACATCGCAAGACACAAACACCTTCTTTTCGCTATCGCAGCCGGTTGCCGTGTATGGGTTCGCGGTAATCACGACTCTCGGAAACCCAAACTCCAAACACGACATGGAGCTCGAGCCGGGGGGCAGCGTCGAGCAGGAGCACACCTTCTTCATTCCCGAGGGTCGCTTTGACGTGCTGACCGCGCGCGTTGAAGGCTGCCTTGCGAAGTCGGAGGACCGCACCATTCCATCGCAGCTCATCGCGCGCAAGAACGGCGCCACCGGCGTGACGTGCGGAGGCGGGACGCACCTCTCGTACGACGTCGGCTCGCTCGATCTGCGCCACTAAGGACTTCATGATGACCGATCCGCATGCTACGTTTAAAGACCGCCAGCGCACGATGTGGGCGTCGTTCGCTCCAACGGCGATGTTCACAACGCCGGTCGGCGCCGCGCTCGTGCGATTTGCCGGCATCGCGCCCGGCGAAGCGGTTCTCGACGTGGGCACCGGAACCGGCGTTGCGGCAATCACCGCGGCGCGCCTGGGAGCGCGCGCACACGGGATCGACCTGACGCCCGCGCTAATCGAAACGGCACGCGAGAACGCGGGCATCGCCGGATTATCGGAGATCGACCTGCGCGAAGGCGACGCCGAAGCACTCCCCTATCCCGACGCGTCGTTCGACGTCGTCATCAGCCAGTTCGGGCACATGTTCGCGCCGCGGCCCGACGTAGCGATTGCGGAGATGCGCCGCGTGCTCAAACCGTCGGGACGCGTCGCGTTTGCGACTTGGCCGCCGGGTGCGCTCGTCGCCGAGATGTTTAAGTTGATCGGCAGCAACTCGCCGCCGCTGCCCGCGGGCGTCGCGCCGCCTCCGCTCTGGGGCGTGCAGAGCGTCATCGAAGAGCGGCTCGCGCCGCACTTCGGCGAGCTTACCTTCGAGCGCGGCGTGATGGCGGTACCGGCCTTGAGCTTGGCGCACTATCGCTCGTTCATCGAGCGCTCCGTCGGCCCGATGCAAAAGCTCGTCGAGAGCCTTGCCGATTCGCCGGAGCGGCTCGACGCGGTGCGGCGCGAGTTCGACGCGATGGCCGCGCCGCACTACGCCGACAACGTCGTGAAGCAGGAGTATCTGTTGACGCGCGGGGCGGCGCGTTAGTCTCCGGTCGGCACGATCCCGAGCGACTCGACCATCAGCACCGCGGAGCGCTGCGCGCAGCGCGGCCGGTGCATCACGTTCTTCGGAACCGTGAAGCCTTCGTGTTTGCGCAGCCGGACGGGCTCGCAGCCTTCCACGTCGAGCACGAGCTCGCCGTCGAGCACCAGGAAGAATTCATCCTGTTCGACGTGCTTGTGCCAGGGAAAGTCGCCTTCGAAAATTCCCAGCCGTATGACGGCATCGTTGACGGTCGTTAGCGTTTGGTTGAACCAAGGCGCGTGCTCGCGCAGCTCCGTCGGAATATCGACGAGGCGCAGCTGGCCGTACTTTACGTCTTCTTGATTGCAAAAGTTTGCAGGCAATGTCTCGGACATGCCGCGGACTTCGACGGAATAGAGAGAGGCCTCCCGCCGGGGAGGCCCCTGTTCGATCGAGCGCGCCGCTACAGCGTCGTTACGAACCACTCCGTGCCAAAGCGATCGTGCAGTGCGCCGAACTTGCCGCCCCACGACGCCTCGTCGAAGGGCGTCGCAACCGCGCCGCCTTGCGCGAGTGCGCTGAAGATTTCGGCGGCGCGCGCTGCGTCGGGGACGTTGAGTGCGAGGCTCACGTTACCTTCGTTGGGATCGACCGGGCGCGTGGCCGAACCATCGGCGGCCTGCAGCGAGATGCCCGGAGCCGTGAACTTCGCGTACTGAATGCGATCGCCTTCGCGCATCACGATCTCGTAATCGCCGCCCAGCGCCGTTTTGTAGAACTCGAGCGCCTCGGCACACCGCCCGTTGAAGAATACGAACGGCGCGAGCTCCAGCGGCGCGCCGCGCATGTCGTCGCCGACATCCACCAGACCGATCGTGTGGCCTTCGGGATCACGAAAGAGACCGATGACCGGACCGTTGGGCACTTTGTCGGGGCCCATCATGCGCGAGCCGCCGTGCTCTTCGATTTTGGCAAAGGCCGACTCCATGTTGTCGACGACGACGTAGAACGTAACGTGGCCGTCGTAGCCCGTCGGCGCTTTGCCGATGCCCCCCATGATGCCGCGCGCGACGCCGGGCACCGGATCGACGAGGCTATACTGCAGCTCGTAGTCGGGAATCGGGGCCGCGACGTTCCAGCCGAAGACGTCACTATAGAAGTTGCGCAGCTTCGGCGCGTCCTGCCCCATGATCTCGAAATGCATGACCGGGTGTTTCATCGTTTTAAAAAACCTTTCTCGTTATGCGTTGTAGACTCGACGCAGCTCGTCGATATCGAGTTTGGACATTTGCAACATCGCGTGCATGGCGCGTTGCGAGCGCTCACCATCGTCGCCGCCGATGACGTCACGCAGACCCTCCGGCACGAGGTTCCAGGCAAAACCGTAGCGGTCGGCCACCCAGCCGCAGGGCATCTTTTGGCCGCCCTCGGCGAGTTTGTCCCAAAGCTCGTCGACCTCGGCCTGGGTCTCGCAGCTCACGAAGAGCGCGATCTTCCCCTGAGAGAAGTTATCGCTCGGTACGTCGGGGTCGCCGGTGGGCGCGTTGATTCCCATAAACGGCTGGCCGTCGAGCTCGAAGTCGATCGTCATCACCGAACCAGCCGGGCCCGGGCCCGCCTCGCCGTAGCGGTTCACGTCGGTGATCTTCGAGTTCTTAAAGACGGAAACGTAGAACTCGGCTGCCTCCTCGGCCTGGCCGGTGAACCACAGAAACGGGGTGATGCTCGGCATGGGGCTCTCCTATCTCTCGTTCCGCATTGTCGCCCTTCGACTTCGCTCAGGATGACAATGTGAGATGCTATCAAGTTTACTTGCTAAAAGCAAGTGGTATTGGCAAAAACAAGTTAAGTTGCTACAATCGCGGGGTGGGCACGGTCAAACGGAGTTACGGGCAGTACTGCGGGTTCTCGCGCGCGCTCGAACTCGTCGGCGAGCGGTGGGCATTGCTCATCGTCCGCGATCTCCTCATTGGCCCCAAGCGTTTCAGCGAGATTGCGCGCGGGCTTCCCGGAATTCCCAGCAATATTCTTACCGCCCGCTTGAACGAGTTGGAGGATAGCGAGCTGGTCCGGCGGCGCGTGCTGGCGCGTCCGGCAAAGGGCGTCGCCTACGAGCTGACCGAGGACGGCACCGCGCTGGAAACGGCGGTATTCGCGCTCGGGCGTTGGGGTGCGCAACATCTCGGCGAGGCGAGCCGAGGCGAGACGGTGACCGAAGACTCGATAGCGATGGCACTGCGCACGACCTTCCGGCCGGAGGCGGCCGGACGAGCGAAGATCACGTACCTCTTAAAGCTCGGGCCGGTCGAGGTCCATGCGCGGATTGCAAACGGTTCGGTCACCGTCGGTCGCGGCGCGGTTGCGAAGCCCGATCTCGTCATCGAGACCGGACCGGCGCTGCGCCTGCTACTGGCGCACGAAGTCTCGCCCGGCGAGGCGCTTAAGAAAAAGCTCGTGCGAATCACCGGCGACCCGAAGCTGCTCGACCGATTCGTTAAGATCTTCCGCATCTAAGCGGGCGCCGCAGTACGGAGACCAGGAGACGGACTGCGACGAAGTAGGCCGGATGGCGAAAGATGACGAGGCGCTCGTCGAGGCTGAGAGCGAGGAGGCCGACGAGCCGGCCCCGGTCGGCGACGACCGGCCGCTCTCGCGCGTCCCAGTACCGGTCCAGGTATTGTGGGTTGCGCTCGGGGCGTTCGGTTTCGTGGTCAGCCTCTTCGGCTCGAAGGGCGCCGCGTTTCCGCGCCATCCGGTCGCCTCAACCACCACGCTTGCGTGGCTCGTGTTCCTGATGATCGGGCTGGTCGTCAATCATCTCGATAAGCTCGGCCTGCCGGGCGGCATGAGCATGTCGTTCCGCCGGATGGCGCGCGCAGAGAAGGCCGCGGCAAAACGCGAGACTTCGGTGACAGCGCTGCGGCAGGTGTTGGGCGACTATTCCGAGCTGCTGCAAAACTGGGCGACGTCGGTAAACCTATTTGCCGATCAGCTCGAAAACTACGCGAATACCGACGACGACGTTGCCGAGATCCTCGCGCGGTTCTGTCTGGGACGAATGGAGGAGGCGCGCGACGTGATCGCGGTTCGCGGCGATCGCACGCGCTTGTCGTTCTGGTGGTACGTGGAAGACGCGGGCGGCCTGAAGCTGCTCTTCAGCGACGATATCCGCGACGAAGCCACCCTCGACCACGTCTTCAAGCCGGGGGTCGGACTGCTCGGGCAGTGCTACGTCGAGTCGCGGATCTACAATCTCGAAGATGCGCCGGAATCGATCTATTACGAAGCGATCCGTGCGGAGACCGAATACCACGGGCTGCTGCTGGTTCCGGTGACGGCGCGAACGAGCGAACGGCCCATCGGCGTGCTGTCAGTCGATCGGCAACGGCGAGAAGAGTTCGATCAGAACGCGGAAAACGTCGGGTCGGCGCTCGCCGATCTCATCGCCTACGCGATGGAGACGGCGTTAGCCTAAGAGGCGCGCGGCTTCGGCCGAGGCGGCCTCGGCCTTCTTGAGCAGCGTTCCCGCACTGTCGCGCGAGACTTCGCTCGGCTTGGGGCCGCGATTCGGCGCAACCTTGCTCGCCGCGGCACGCAGGCGCGCGACGGTTGCCGAATCGGTCTTCAGGGTGATCTTCATTTCGCGTGCAGACTCTTCGTCACAGGCGGGGCGATTCTCCCGTTAGGCGTCGAGGAGGTCTCCATGAAACGGATCGCTACCGCGATGCTCGCGGCCGCTATCGTCGCGACGACGTCGGCCTGCGCCACACCGGCGCCGCCGCCGAGCGTTGTCAGCGCAACGTCGCGCGACGGGCACAAGGACTTCAACTTCCTCTTCGGCTCGTGGCGCACGCACTACGTGATTCTGCGCCATCGGCTAGTCCACGACAACGTTTGGTACGATTGCTACGGAACGTCGGTGATCCACCCGTTTTGGAACGGCTACGGAAACCTCGAAGACGGCGACCTGCACTGCCCGCCGCCGCGCGGCTACATTCACGGCATGACGCTGCGCACGTACGATGCCGCCTCGCATCAGTGGTCGCTCTACTGGGGAACCACGAAGCTCGGCCTAACGCTGCCGCAGCAGGTCGGCCACTTCGACAATAACGGCGTCGGCCAGTTCTTCGCGCGCGACACGTATGCCGGCAAGCCGGTGGTCGTGCGATTCCAATGGTCGTTGCGCGCCGGCGATCATCCGCGTTTCGAACAAGCCTTCTCGCCCGACGACGGTAAGACGTGGGAGACCAACTGGACGACCGATTACACGAGAGCGACACAAAAAGGTATCTAGGCCGGGAAAGCCCGGCCGTCCGTAGAAGCCCTCGTTTGATAGGGAAGTAATTCACTTCTCGGAGGTTTCTCATGCATAACCTATACCGCTCGGGCGCTGCGGCCACGCTCTTTGTTACGGCCGCGCTCGTTGCGTGCCATGGTGGCGTCGGTGGATACACCCCGACCATGTCGCAAGAAGGTTCGCAACTTGCGTCGCCGCAGTTCGCGCCTGCGTCGCCGCTGTCGTCACTTGAATGTAAAGCAAAGCAGGAGGGTCCGCTTGGGACCTTCCTAAGCTATGTCGCTACCGGAAACGTCAAGGGGACGACGTTCACCGCATCGACCTCGAAAGGAGCGTCGGTTTGGCTACTCGACAAGTACACAAAAGTAAAGCCAACGCCGACACCTAAGCCGACGCCCACGCCGAAGCCAACGCCGACACCGAAGCCGACACCGACCCCCAAGGCCATATCGGAGTACTTTTACGTCGGCTCTTTTACGATGCACAACAAACAGGTGGGTTGCGCATATCTGATAGCTACCGAAAACGGCAAGCCCTTTCAAGGCGAGCACTACAACGGCGACACGATTGGGTTTCCGAACCTGAAGAGCGGCAGCAACAAGGTCACGCTCGTGCAGGAGGGTCCGATCACAAAGCTCGTCATCTCGCATCTCTCCAAAAAAGGTGGTTCCGGTTCGGCGACGCTCCACGAATCGAACAATAAGCCGTACACGACGGGATCGATCACGTTAACGGGACGCACGGTCATCAAGGACGCCGAGCAGGCGAAGCAGCTGCTGGACCTCCTCTTCGAAAATCGCTAGCTTCTAATAGCCTACTGCGGAACCGGAGGGCGTGCGGCGGTCGCTGCCGCCTTGCAGCACTCCGGTTTTCGGATTCACGACAATCGCTTGTGCCGAGCCCCACTGGGAAAACATCTTCAGCGAATAGCCCATCGCTTGAAGCTGCGTTGCCGTTGCAGCCGTGAACGCGCCGGGTTCGTACTGGATCTCGTCGGGAAGCCACTGCATGTGCGTGCGCGGTGCGTCGACCGCGGCTTGTGCCGTCATGCCGTAGACGAGGGCGTTGAGGATCGTCTCGACCGCGATTGTGATGATGCGCGAGCCGCCGGAGCTGCCGGTCACCATGCGCAGCGCACCGTTTTGCAGAACGATGGTGGGCGCCATCGACGATAACGGACGCTTCCCGGGCGCGATGTCGTTGCGCTCGCCTTGTACGAGGCCGTACATATTCGCGACGCCGGGCTTGGATGTGAAGTCGTCCATCTCGTCGTTGAGATAGAAACCGGTGTTGCCGGCGACGACGTCGGCGCCGAACAAGTCGTTGAGCGTATAGGTCACCGAGACCGCGTTGCCCCAGCGATCCACGATCGAGTAGTGGGTGGTGTCGGCGCCTTCGTTGGGCAGGTCGCCGAGCCCGGGGCGCACGTCGATCGAGGGCGTCGCGCGATCGGGTTGGATCTCCGCGCGCAGCTTCGCGGCATATGCCGGTGCGAGCAGCTGCGCAACGGGATTTTGCACGAAGTCGGGGTCGCCGAGATAGACGTTACGGTCCGCAAAGGCGAGCCGCTCGGCCTCGGTCACGTAGTGAATCGAGCGCAGCGAATGCCAACCCCACGCATTCAACGGGTACGGCGCGATGACGTTGAGGATCTCGCAGAGCGTTATGCCGCCCGAGCTCGGCGGCGGCGCCGAGATGATGTCGAAACCGTTGTAGCCGCAGTGCAACGG
>JBAPZS010000121.1:0-1621 GCA_049285355.1 Candidatus Cybelea sp.
ATCCCGCACTCACCGCGCGGCGCCGACTCTCGTTCTTCGCCTATCAACTCGCGGTCGAGGAGGGTGCGAGCGGTCCCGGCGCGCGCACGCAGTGGGAGGCGCTCGAGCGTCTGCGCGCGCTCGGCCTTCCAGTCAATCCGCATATTATTCTTGCGGCGACGCTCGACGACGTGGTCGCGTACTGTGCGACTTGGGAAGAGCGCCGGGACTCGCTCGATTACGAGATCGACGGCGTAGTCGTCAAGGTGAATGAATTTGCGCTGCAGGAGCGTCTCGGCACAGTCGCGCGCGATCCGCGCTGGGCAATCGCCTTCAAGTTCAAGCCCCGAGAGGCGACGACCAAGCTTCTCGACATCGCGGTTACGGTCGGTCGTACCGGCACGCTGAATCCCAACGCCGTTCTGCAGCCGGTGGCGATCGGAGGCGTAACCGTGAAGAGCGCGACGCTGCACAACATCGACTACATCGACAGCAACGACATCCGGATCGGCGATACGGTGCTCGTGACGCGCGCCGGAGACGTGATTCCGCGCGTCGTCGGCCCATTAACCGCGAAGCGCACCGGGCGCGAGCGAAAATTTAAAATGCCGCAGCGATGTCCCGTCTGCGGCTCCGATGTCGATCGCCCGGCCGGCGAAGCGATGTCGCGCTGTACTAATGCGGCTTGCCCGGCGCAGGTGTACGAGCGTTTGCGTCACTTCGCATCGCGCGGCGCGATGGATATTGTGGGCATCGGCGACGTCATGGCGCAGCAGTTGACCGAGCTCAATCTGGTGTGCGACATCGCCGATACCTATAATCTGAACGAAAGTTCGCTCGCATCCGTTCCCCGAATGGGGAAGAAAAGCATCGAAAACCTGTTGCGCAACATCGAAGCGTCGAAGCGGCGCGGCCCGGCTCGGTTGCTCTACGGTTTAGGCATTCGTTTTGTCGGTACGCAGACGGCGCAGATTCTCGTGGACGATTTTGGCTCCCTCGACGCGATCGCAGGCGCCGATGAGTCAGAACTGCAGCGCAGCGAAGGCATCGGCCCGGAGGTGGCGCGCAGCGTCGCACTGTTTTTCAAGCAGGCGCCAAATCGGGCCGTGATCGAGCGCTTACGTGCGGCCGGCGTCGTGATGAGCGCGCCGAAACGCGCGCCGACAAAGGGCGCATTGAGCGGCCAAACCTTCGTGTTGACCGGCACGCTGCCGAACCTCACGCGCGAAGCGGCGGCCGAGCTCATAGTCGCCGCCGGCGGCAAAGTCGTGGGATCGGTGAGTAAGAAGACCGATTACGTCGTTGCCGGCAGCGAAGCGGGAAGCAAGCTTAGCAAAGCCGAGCAGCTCGGCATCGCGATCCTCGACGAATCCGGCCTCCGCACCCTCGTGTCATGAACGCGGCAGCGCGGGTCGTACCGGCAGACGTCTTGACTCCGATCGGCGCGTATCTCGCGTTGGCGAGCACTGGTGCCGCGTGCCTGCTGGAAAGCGTTGAGAGCGGCGGCCGCATCTCACGTTATTCGTTTATCGGTCTCGACTATCGCGCCGCCGCCGAGTTCGAAGCCGATGGCGAGCTGTACGCGCGCGTGCGCGCGTTCGTCGCCGCGCATCGCATCGAGGGCCACAAGGGGGCGCTGGGC
>JBAPZS010000122.1:0-2047 GCA_049285355.1 Candidatus Cybelea sp.
CATGGAGTTCGTCGCCCGAAAGGGCCACCGGTGACTTGGCGCCCGATTTAGCCGCCGCCAAGATGTCCGCCGGAACGGTGCCCGGCATGTTCGTGTGAATGCCCATTACTTTCGTCGGCGCGAGCAACGCGAGCTCTTGAGTGACGTTTGCGCCCCAGTCACCACCCTGCGCGACGAAGCGATCGTAACCCAGTCGTTCCATCAGTACGAGCCACGCCTTTGCGATGCGCACGGGATCCCAGCCCAATGTCGTGGGTGCGGGAGAAAATCCGTGTCCGGGCATCGACGGAATCACGAGATGGAACGCGTCCGAGCCGCTCGCACCGTGCGCCGCGGGGTCGGTCAGTGGACCGATAACCTTCATCTGCTCGATGACCGAGCCAGGCCAACCGTGGGTGATGATGAGCGGCTGCGCCTTGTCATGCTTCGAACGAACGTGCATAAAGTGGATATCCTGCCCGTCGATCTCGGTCATGAATTGCGGTATTGCGTTGAGCTTTATCTCGCATTTGCGCCAATCGTAGTCGGTCCCCCAATAGGTCGCCAGCGCCTGGGCCATCGCCAACTGCACGCCTTGCGTATCGTCCTTGACAAGCTCACGCGAGGGCCATCTCGTCGCGTTGACGCGCCGGCGCAAATCGTCAAGCTCCGACTGGGGGACGCTGAGTTGAGGAAACGGGCGGATAGCGGTCGTTTCGCTGCCGGTCGCTTGTGCAGTGGTCATGCCTTTGTTCCTTTCTTGGCATCCGAGAAGACTCAAGGGGACGGCAGCGACGGCTACCGCAGCGGCCTCGCAAAAATGACGACGATTGAGGCCGGACGCTTTTGACATGCGGATACCTTCCTATGAGACCGCAAAGTGCTGTTTCTCGCCGTGCGGGTATATGCGAAGCCTAGCCGTCGTCTCCCTTTGACTCGCGCCGACGACCGTTATATCACAATGGCGGTTGCCGCAGCGTTCATGTGGGAGGAGGGAGACAGGTGACGATAATCGCGCTGGCTTTACTCGTTGCGCAGGCCACGCCGGCTCCAGCCGCGTCGTCATGTATGACGGAGGCGGCCGGCATCGCAAAGGGCGCCGTAGTACAGATTGATGGAGTGCCGGTGGACCAAGGGCCGTTTCACGCCACCGTGTCGGTACTCGTCGGACCCGACGGCAAAGTTGAAAAGGCCACGATCGTTAAACCGAGCGGCAACTTCCAATTCGACATGGCTTCACTGGTCGCGGCGAGGCAGTCGACCTATACGCCAAAGAGCGTTGGTTGCACGCCGGTGGAGGGAACGGTCTTGTTCAATACGTCGTTCGTTCCGCCGCCGTAGCGCCGCTGCGAGATTATGCCGAGACGGTCTCCCTTTTGGCCCGCAAAAGCGCCACGCTCGATGGAATCTTTATGCCGTCGGCAAGACGGAGCAACGCGAGCACTCTGACGATCCACCACGTGGGATCGATTTCGAACCAGCGAAAACCATGCCGCGCCGAGTACGGAAACGCGTGGTGATTGTTGTGCCAGCCTTCGCCCCACGAAATGAGCGCGACCCACCAGCAGTTCGTAGATAAGTCGCGCGTGCGAAAACTGCGGTAGCCGATCGAGTGCGCCGCGCTGTTGACTAGCCACGTTGCTTGGTATCCGACGACAAGGCGCACGCACATTCCCCAAATCACCCAGCTCCAGCCGCCGAGAGCGAAGAGGGAGGCTGCGAGAGCCAGGTGCAGCGGCCACTGAAGGTACGGGAGCGCGCGATAGAAGCGGTCGGCATGCAAATCCGGCGCAAAACGCTGCAGTTGTTCTTCGGTCGGCAGCGCATCGTTTCGCTTGTAGAGCCAGTTTACGTGCGCCCAGCCAAAGCCGCGATCGCGTCCGTGTGGATCGCCTGGCACATCCGAGTGCGCGTGATGAATGCGGTGCGTAGCTACCCAGCGAATCGGATCGCCCTGCATTGCGAGCGTGCCCAGAGCGCCGAGCGCGTACTCCAACGGTTTGCGCAGACGCAAACCGCGATGCGTGAGCGTGCGATGGAAGCAAAGAGCGACCCCGAGCCCACAGGT
>JBAPZS010000123.1:0-4976 GCA_049285355.1 Candidatus Cybelea sp.
CTCTTGCCCGTCGTCCCTTCGTTCGAAGATTGCGTACGCGCGAAGCTGACGACTTCGCGATGCGGTAAATATCCACACGCGTCGCTTACGCATCGGCACTGCAAAATGCCACGAAAGCGTCGCGCTGTCCCGAGCGGCCAGCAGGGTCTCCGACTTCTGCCGCAGCAGTTCGTCCCAGAACGCATCGAATCGAGAATCAAACCGATCGGTCTCCTCGATCTCAAATGCGGAGTGCTCCGGGAAGCGCTTGCCGAAAACGGCGTCTTTCAAGTGCAGACCCATGCCGGCGGCGGGTGCCAACATTCCCGCCAGCGGTACCTTCAGCTTCCGTAGGGCCCGCGCCGCAAACGCGCCGTATCCCGTTACGAAGTATGCAACCGTCCCCCAATCGCCGGCAGGGGCGCGTTTAGCGAGAAAGCCGAAGCGCTCAGCTGCCTCTTTGCTTACCGACGTATCCATGACGAAATCGACGGACGGCTGTTGCATGTGCGCTTCGAGCAGCCGCCGCGCGCTACCGTACGCCCGAAAGTCCGGCAGAACGATCCAGCCTCGACCGCTACCCGCCAGCAGCTCTTCGCCCTCGAAATGGTAGCGCAACGGTATATTACCCATGCAACCGACGAGCTCGCCCGCAAGCGTTTCGAGCACCCAACCGATGGGCCAGTGGGCGCTAACGTGAGGCCACACTGGGTTGCCCAGCCACAGCAGGCCCCAGTCATCGCGCGACAGCGTTGCAGGATTGAGCGTCGCCTCCAACCGCACGATCGCATCGTAGTCCTCGAATCGCGCGAGCCGAATGCGCACGCGCGGCCCGCGCGGCCGTCTCCGCGGTTCCGCACGCTCCGCGTTTTGACCTAGAACGTCGCTTCGCATAGCCATTCTTACTCGGTATCAACCGGACGCGGATCGGGCGGTTGCCGGAGTAAGTCACCCTCATTCTTTTTAGCCGAAATCACCTTGAACGGGCGGGGCGACTGATTGAAATCGAAGCAATCGCCCGCCGGATCCGCAGCGCGCTGGTCGCTGGCGTTTAGTGTCGCTAAACCGAAACGATCTTCCACGAACCGGAGAATGCTCGCGAGCTCATAAGGGGTGTGCGTAACGTGACCTGTTTTTGCATAAGGGGAGATCACCAGGAGCGGCACACGCATGCCGAGGCCATCGTAATCGAGCTTTTGTGGCGGAACGTGATCGTACCAGCCGCCGTAGTCATCCCACGTTACGAAGATAGCCGTGGAGTCCCAATACTTCGATTGGCCGATCGAGTTGACGATCGACGCCACCCACGCGGGACCGGTATTTGCTTCGCAGCTCGCGTGATCGGAATTTTCGCAGGTCGGTGTGATCCAGCTCACTACCGGCAACTTGCCCTTCTTCACGTCGCTGAAGAAAACGGTCTGCGGAGTCTTGACGTCTTCTTTCCAGTCGTTACCGTAATAAATGTGCTTTATTGCCGAGTACGCGCTCCACAGATGGCCGTCGCCACCCGGTATCGTGCTCGTATAGAACCGCCACGAAAGCTTCGCCGTGTCGAGTTCGTCGCCAAGCGTCTGGTCATCAAAGCATGGGTGGATGCGGTTAGCCCAGTCGATTTTGCGTTGTTGCGTGAGCGTCGCAATCAACGTTCCCTTCCCGCCATAGCAACCCCAGCCAAGTGTATCCGGGTAGTCTACGGTTGAGTCTGCTTGCGCCGCGATCAAATATTGGTGCGCCACGAAGCTACTCGAGTCGAAGTTCGAAGCAAACATGCGGTCGGCCAAAACGTACTGCGATGCCATGTCGAAGTATGGTTTGGTCTCGCCGTGGGGCACATAGGCATACATTGGAGTTTTATTCGGGCAAGGCGAATAGTTGCCCGTGCCGCAGCTGACCTCTTCTTTGTTGAAACCATTCATCTGGCAATCGGTGCCGGGATAACTTCCCGTGCCGTTGCAGGCTGCAAGGAACCCCGTGGAGTCGTGCTCGACGTCCCAATATGCCTCGAGCGGTACCTGGATGAGGTTGATCTTCTTATTGGCGGTGTTGTAGCCCCACGATTGCGTATCGGCGCCCGGAAATCCCTGAAATAGGTTGTCGAAGCTACGGTTTTCTTGAATCACGATAACGACGTGCTGGATTTTGTCTACGCCCTTCGTTTGAGACAAAAGCGATGGGATAATCTCGGGGGTGGCCGACGGTGCTCTAAGAGCGCCGGTGCAAGCGGAAAGCCCCGCCGCCATCGCAGTAAGGACGACTCCAAAGCCTAGGCTACGGACGATAGACGTGATTCGCATGGAGCAAACTCCCGTGAAGAAGGTATGAGGTACATCTGGTCGGCCGGCGCGTACTGCCCCGCCATATCCCAGTACGGCTCGATCTCTTTTCGGGCAATGTAACTGTGCGGCGGATGCTTCCAGTTTACGGCTCGGCGCCTCGCCGGTAACGCAACCGCCGGTCCCCTCCCCGAAGGCATTCATGCGGCAGTGCCTGCCTGGGCCTGCCGCTCTAGACCCGGCAAGCGCGTTGAGTCCACGAACCAAGCAAGGGCTAAGGCGATATATCGGAATGGTCAGCACGGACTCTCTCCACGGAATGGCAGCCACGCGACTCCATAAACGCGCCAGGACTCGGTCAGCAATTTCACGCACGCGCCGCCGATTCCTTGCGGGCGTATCGCCGGCGAAAGTCTGCGGTCTCACCATACGATCAATCGTTGTCGGGCGGGCGCAGATCGAGCGGCTGGGTCAGGAAGTACTCCTGGTTCAGCGACGAGGCGATGGCATGAAACCTCCGCGGCGGTTTATTGAAATCGAAGCAATCCTTCTCGGGGGAGGCGGCGCGCGTGTCGCTCGCCGAGAGTCGCGGCAGCCCGAACACGTCTTCGGTGAACCTCAAGATGCTTCCCAACTCGTACGGAACGTGCGAAACGTGTCCCTTTCGCGCATAGGGTGAGACGATCAGCATCGGGATTCGTATGCCGAGCCCGTCGTAATCCGCGTACGCCGGAGGCTCGGGGTCATACCAGCCGCCGTAGTCGTCCCACGTGATGAAGATAGCCGTCGAATCCCAATATGACGAGAGCCCGATTGCGTTGACGAGCGATGCCACCCAAGCGGGCCCGGTCTTGGAGTTGCACCCGGCGTGGTCGGAATTCGCGCACGTAGGCGTGACCCAGCTAATCTCGCGCAGGCGCCCTTTCTTAACGTCGTTAAAGAAACGCGTCTGCGGCGAGATGATGTCGCTCTTCCAATCGGGGCCATCGTAAACGTGCTCGTTTGCTTGATAAGCACTCCAGATTCCACCGGTGCCGTAACTGCCGACGGCGCCGGCGTAGTAGGCCCAAGAAACGCCGGCCTTATCCGCTTCCTGACCGAGCGTCGTGACACCGAAGCACGGCACCTCTGAGCCATACGGGACCTGGCGATCCGGACCGATGATCGGTACCTTATCGTCCGACCCTCCCTCGCAGCCCCAAGCCTCAGCCGGATAGTTAACCGACGCAGCGGCCTGCGCCGCGATGAGATATTGGTGCGCTACGAAACTGCTACCGTCGAGATTTGACGCGTACATCTGGTCGGCGAGAACGTATTGCTGCGCCATTGCGAAGTACGGCTTTGTCTCGGAATGCGGCACGTACGCGTACTGCGGGTGCTTAATTGGGCAAGGCGGCTCGCTGCTGCCTCCGCAGTCCACCGTGTATTCCTTGTTGAAACCGTTCATCGCGCAGTTGGTGCCGGGGATGCTGCCCGTGCCGTTACAGGCCGCGAAGAACCCTTGCGCGGTGTGATCGAGATCCCAGTTCGTGTCGAGCGATATCGGCAGGAGTTTGATCTTTTTTCCGCTGGTGGTGTAGCCGTACGTTACGGTTTTCGCTCCGGGGAATCCGTAGAACAGGTTATTGAACGACCGGTTTTCTTGGACGATAATAACGACGTGCTTGATCTTGCTCGATATCCCGGACCGGGCCAGTGCGGTGAATCCAAGTGAGCTCTGCGGGACGAACGCTTGAGTGCTCGACGGCGATGATGTTAAGCTGCCATTGCAGGCGCAAAGCGCGACCACTGCCGCGGTAAAAACAAACGCACCTCTTGGGATTGTCCGCACGAACAGTCTCCCTAAACTGCATGGCAGTGCCACGACTCCATAAAACACACTGGGACTCGGTCGCGTCGTTCACGCACGACCCGCAAATTCCTTGCCGTAGCATAGCACTATTTGATGTACGATGCCGGACAGAACTCATCCGCGCCGCTGGTTGGTTTAAGATCGGATAGGCAATCGTTAACCAAAGTCGCTACGGCTGGTCTCGACAAAAGAACGCTAGTTATTTTCCAACAGAATCACGCCGCACTGTCCGCACAACTGATCGCTTCCTTTACCCTTGAACGGTGCTACTTGTGTCGAAAGCGTGTTCTGCCCCGTGCAGTATTTCTTATTCGTGCAGGTGGTCAGGGCGATCGAGCCGCCCGACACGCCCTGATACGGCACCGACGTCATCTCACCACCTTGAAGCGAGAGCTCGTAGCTATACGACGATATCGGATCGCCTTGGAACCAGGAGCTGGTGATGTTCTCGGCGGTCGTGCTCGTGTTGAGGCAGGCGGCCGTCTTGCCGTAGTCGATCTGGTTGATGTATAAGTGCTGGTACTGCTGGCAGTAGATGCCCGCGGAGCCGACGCACTGGGCGAGCAACGCGACCGCGCCCCCCGAGTCGCCGTCTACGGCTGGGCAGCCGCCCCCGACGGTCTGTTGGGTACCGTTCCAAACGTATTTACGAACCTTGGTCTCCGCTCCGACCGGAACCAGCGTATCTTCGAAAAAGTATGGTACCTCGGTTAGCGTCCCACCCTCGGTAAGCTGAAAAGAGATCACTCGATCCGGAATACCGGTGGCCGGGTTGGGGACCAGCCAGCGATATGCCAAGGCCGCCAGCCTGACTTGATAGCCGCCCGAAACGTCGCCCAGCCCGCCCTCGCCGTAGCTCGTTTCAATGTCGG
>JBAPZS010000124.1:0-1723 GCA_049285355.1 Candidatus Cybelea sp.
GGTCTCCACCATCTCCTTGCCGCCCTTCTCCACGACGTGTTTGAACGAGTGGACGTCGGCCGGGTTCTTGTCGGGAAACTCCTTGTAGTGCTCCTTGTCCCATTCTTTGACCCGCCACGGCTTGTCCGGAAAATGTTCCTTTGGCATCTTCATGACCGGACTCTTGTAAAACGCGAGCGCGTACACGGTGACGCCCTCTCCCGGCATGAGATTCGCCCCGCTGATGAGGCCCGCAGGTGTGGGACTGTTGAGATCGACCCACTTATCGAACAGCGGCGTCGTCGGCCAGGAAAGATAGGCGCCGATGTTCGGATTATCGGCGACGATCGTGTAGCCGCTGTCGGTCGTGTCCACCCAGCCGTCAACGTTGGCCTCGGTCGTCAGCGTGCCGCCCGGATCGGGGGTCACCGTAACGAAGCTGTTGTCGACCAGCGAGTTGCTCGTCTCGTCAAAGGCGTCTATGACCGCGCCGGTATCGCCGTTGGGGCCGCCGCCCACCGGAATGTAGACGTACAGCACGCTGATGGGGTCGCTTCCCACCGTTCCGGTTGGTGGCGACGATGCCGAATACGAAGTCAGCGGCCCTTCCACGCAGCCGCTCATGTTGACGAACGAAAAGGCGAGGGTTGCGCCCATCTCGGTTGGATCGGCGGTTCCGGGCGTATACGAGGTTCCACTAACCAGCGTTCCGCTGGGGCCGGGATTGAGCCCGGGAATCGGAGTGAATCCACCATACGAGGTGATCGTCCGCGGCTGGCGCGTGTGTGCCCCGGACGCTCCAAAATAGACATACGATGTCGTTAGCGTCGGCATATATGATCCTTTCGCGCGGGAGTTTCCTATTTGTGGAGTTCCCATCATATACTGCTCAAGTGCCGGATACAATGACTGGAAAAATTTGCCGTTTGCGTTCTTATCGTGAGGACGACGCTCGCTCGCTTGCCGCAATTGCGAATGATTTCGAAGTTGCGCGCTGGCTCACGCGTCGTTTCCCGCATCCGTACACGGTGAGCGACGCGCAGGAGTGGATCGCCGTCGCCGCCGCAGCGCCTCCGGGCCACATTTTAAGTATTGAGGTCAACGGTGAACTTGCCGGCGGGATCAGCATCGAGCCACTCGACAACGAGCGCGCCGGTTGCGCGCTCTTCGGCTACTGGCTGGGTCGCGCGTTTTGGGGGCGCGGCGTCGGCACGGAGGCGGCTCGGATACACAGCGACATGATCTTACGCAGCGGCGCCGCGCGCCGGCTCGAGGCGACGGTCTTCGAACCGAACGTCGCGTCGGCGAAAATCCTCGCAAGTGCCGGCTTTTCGCTCGAAGCGACGATTCCCGCGATGTACCTCGATCGCGACGACGTCGTACACGATGGACTGCTCTATGGCCGCCTCGCCTAGTCAAATATCCCAGCGGCAAAAGGCTTCTGACGTGGATTGCAAAGAACTGGATCCCTCCGGCATCGCCGCGATGCCGACGGCATCGCCCGGCTGAGGTACGAACTTGCGATTTAACGCTTCGACAGTACTGCGTCTAGGAGGCCTGGTGGCCGTACTTGCGTTAGCGGCCCCGTACGCTCGCGTGGGCGCTGCGGCCGCCGTCAAAAGCGGTATCGATCTTGCCGCCATCGATCGCAGCTGCAAGCCCTGCGACGACTTCTACCGGTTCGCCAACGGCAACTGGATAAAGAGCACGCAGATTCCGGCGGACAAGTCGTACTACGGCTCGT
>JBAPZS010000125.1:0-4602 GCA_049285355.1 Candidatus Cybelea sp.
AATATTCGTGTAGCAGATATTCAAGCGTGCTACAAGTTATGGAAGAGTCGGGGAGCGACGTTTCTCACTGAGCCGCTGGACAAGTATGGTGAGACGCGCTGCTACATCCGCGATCCTGACGGTTACATCATCGAAGTTGGGCAAAGCAAGTCTGACTTCGCTTACGGTTAAGACTCGCCGACAAAGCGGCGTCTCGGGATTGACGTGATCGACGAAAAAGTTGCCGTCATCACCGGCGCTTCGCACGGTATTGGCGAGGGCCTAGTAGCCGCATATCGCAACGCCGGCTACAGGGTGGTCGCCGGCGCGCTCTCAATCGGCCCCAGCCCAGACCCAAATGTGGTGAATGTTGCCGGCGACATCAGCGACCCCCTGACCGCCGACCTCATAATGAGCGAGGGCGTTGATAGATTCGGCCGGCTCGACACGCTAATCAACAATGCAGGAGCCTACATCTCGAAACCATTCACACAGTACACCCGGGCTGACTGTGACTTGATGCTCTCAACGAACCTTGCAGGGTTTTTCCACATTACCCAGCGCGCGCTGCGCGTGATGGAGGCTCAAGGTTGGGGTCACATCGTCAACGTCACGGCGACGGTTGCCGAACAACCCGTTAAAGGCGTTCCGGCCGCGTTAGCATCGTTGGCTAAGGGCGGCTTGAACTCAGTGACGAAGGCACTCGCGATCGAATATGCGTCACGTGGCATCCGGGTGAATGCGGTCTCACCTATACTCATCAGGACGCACCCGGAGGAATCGTACGCCGGACTCGAAGCGCAGATCCCGCTCGGGCGAATTGGAGAGATAGAAGATGTCGTCTCCGCCGTGATGTATTTGGAAAGCGCCCCGTACGTAACCGGCGAAATTTCCCATGTAGATGGCGGTCAAAGCGCAGGCCACTGGTAGCGCCGGGGTAAGAGTAGCGCGCTAGCTCCCGTTAACTGCTTCGGAGTACTTGTACTCGTGCTGGCCATCGCGGATGATTAGGCCGCGCTTGCCGCTTATCGTCGTCATGACAAACTCGAATCCCGCCTCGCCGGGATCGATCGTGATCAGTGAGATCGTTCCATCTGGGTACTTGCGCGATGCCATGTGACTCTTCCACGCCCCGAAATCGAAGACAAGGCCCCGCGCATCGGTGCTCACGTCGATATGTCCGAGTTCGGCATTAGTATAGCGGGCAGCGAGCGCCGATGCGAGCGCGGGATCAGCGGGGACCGTTAGAAGGGCGCGCTCCTTGGCGATTGCGTCTTTGTCGTTTTTTGCCGCTGCCGCCAGCTCGGCCACGGCCCGCGGTTTGCCGTCGTAGAGCACTTCGAGCAGGCGGCGCCCGAACCAATCTCGCAGGTCACCGCCGAGATCGGAGTTGGTGAGGATCACGGCTCCGACGCCGGCGGAGGGGACTGCGATGAAGTCGCTGTGAAATCCGACGAGGTCGCCGCCATGACTAACGACCGAGATGCCGTAGCGGCGATCATCGATCAGGCCCATTCCGTAATAGACGTCCTTGCTTACGACGACGTTGTGCTCGCGGCGCTTGAGCAGATTCTGCGCCGAGACCAAGCGTCGACCGTTGGGCAGGACGCCCTCCGTCAGCTCGTCTTCGACGTATTCGATCAAATCGTGAGCCGAGGACCACGCTTCACCGGCCGGACGAATGGGAATCGCCGTCATGTTTATGCCCATGCTCGCAACCGCGACGTTGCCGTTAACATCGTTCCCGTGCGGACTCGCATGGTTACCATTTAGCGCGCGGTTCATATCGAACGTCGTGTCGTTCATGTCGAGCGGCGTGAAGATCTTCGATTGCATCGCCGCGTCGTAAGCTGCACCTATTTCCCTGTCGGGGTGGACGTTGTGGCCCGCGATATAGCCGGCAGCGGATGCCATGAGGTTGCTGTACTGAAATACCTCACCGAATTTGCTCGTCGGCTCGGTCGCGGCCAATTGGACGAAGGTCGAGGACGGCGGCGTTTGCGCATTCGTGTTCAAAAGCCAATCCAAGTCTTTGCGCGGCACGCCCGTGCAAGCGCAGACCAAGTTGCGGAACTCGACTTCCTTCGTCGTAGCATCGCTGCCCAAGCGGAATGACGGATAGTTCTCCACTACGGGTTCGTCCCAGCGCAGTTTTCCTTCGTCGACAAGGCGCGCGAGCAGCAAAGTCGTGAGGCCCTTCGTGTTCGAGGCGATCATGAATAGGGTGTTGGCATCGACCGGCGTCGGATCGCCGAGACGACGAACGCCAAATCCGCCCTCAAAGACGACCTTGCCGTGGTCGATCAAAGCGATCGCCGCTCCGGGATCGTCGAGTTCGCTCATCCCGGTCTTGACGAACGAGATAAGCTCCGCGATCCGTGCGGCGTCGAGCCGATTGGCTGTACGTCCCGCAAAGCTTTCGGGCTTGTAATCGGCCGGGCGCAAACTCTCGAAGATCACACTCGTCGCGGCGCCCCGCTTTTCAAGGGTCGACTCCGAGCCTTCAATAAGGAGCACCGTCCAATGCGTTCCGTAGCGCAGCGCCTCCGCCGCCACGACGAGATGCTCGCTCGGCGAGCTCGTGTATTGATCGTCGCGGATCTCGTCCCATCCGTGCCGGCCGGGCGAGGAGTTCGCAATTTCGATCTTGCGCCGCATCGCGGGCTCGTACGCATTCCAGGCCGCGGCGATGGCCGCATTGCCGTCCGTTGCTTCACCCGCGTTGACGACGACAACGCGGGCGTCCCCTTCGGGCGCCGTCATAACGATGAACGACGCTTGCGTCTGCGCCGACCACTCCTTTGGCACCGTATACGCCACGCCCCAGGTCGTTTTGGAAGGCGTATCCGCGGCAACGGCCTGCGCGGAGACGGGAATGGCGGGTACGGCGGCAATCGCCACAGCCAGCGAAAGAACGATTAACGGAATGCTCTTCACAATCGACCTCCTGAATGCAAGCGGCGATGCCATCTGCAATCGCAGGAAGTTTTCGGCGTCTACTGCGTCCCCTTCTTGCGGCCGGAGTCCGAAACCTTAGCTGGGCGGTAAAACGGGATCTCCGAACTCGAGAGATAAGCTGGGCTACCCGTATCTTTTGGGCGGGCAGAATCGTCCTCATAACAGTACCGACTTTATTGAAGGGGATAACAATGACCGACCGCCTATTGAACCCACCTCCCGTCGTGACGCCCGAGGAGTGGGAAACCGCCCGCCAGCAGCTGCTCGTAAAAGAAAAAGCGACGACCCGCGCCCGCGACGCGCTCGCCGCAGAGCGGCGCCGCATGCCGTGGATGAAGGTCGAGAAAAACTACACGTTCGACTCGCCAAAGGGCAAGGTCAGCCTCCTCGACTTGTTCGAAGGGCGCCGCCAGCTGGTGATCTATCGCGCGTTCTTCGAACCGGGCGTGTACGGCTGGCCCGAGCATGCCTGTCGCGGCTGCTCGATGATGGCCGATCAGGTCGCGCACGTTTCACACCTCCACGCACGAGATACGACCTTCGCGAACGTCACGCGCGCTCCGCAGCCCGACATCGTTCGCTTGAAGGCGCGGATGGGCTGGACGATGCCTTGGTACACGATGACCGACGGTTTCGACGCTGACTTCGGCGTTGACGAATGGCACGGCACCAACGTCTTCTTTCGCGACGGCGACACCGTGTACCGCACCTACTTCGTCAACAGCCGCGGTGACGAGGCGCTCGGAAGCACGTGGAGCTACCTCGACATAACGCCGCTCGGGCGTCAAGAGACCTGGGAAGATTCACCCGAAGGCTATCCACAGTCCGAACCTTACAAATGGTGGAACTGGCACGACTCGTATGGAGTCGAGCAAGACGGCAAGTGGAGCGACGTCGTCGCTGCAGCGCAAGAGATCCTGACATGATCGTTCTCGCGCACGTTATGGGGATCCCTGTGGAGGAGCTTCTGCTCCCGCTTGCGACCTGGGCAGGTGCCGGAACGGCGCTATGGTTCGCCGCTTTACTAAGGATAGCGCTACGATGAAGTCGCTGAAAGACAAGTCCGCCGTCGTGATCGGAGCGAGCTCGGGTGTCGGCCTGGCAACAGTGAAACGGTTGGTTTCCGAAGGAGCCTCGGTCGTCGCCGTTGCGCGTGGACGCGAGGGACTCGACGCAATTGCTGCAGAGTTCGGTGGCGCCGTGCGGACGGTCCAGGCCGATGCGACGGATGCGTCCACCACGGAGCGGTTGCTTCGCGAGTACAAACCGCAGCTCGTCGTGCTTGCCGCCGGCGTCCGGCCGCAGATGGGAACGCTCGATGAGTTCAGTTGGGAGGCGTTTCCCATTCCGTGGAACGCCGATACGCAAGGGGCATTTCGCCTACTGAAGGCGGCGCTGACGCTGCCGCTTGCGGCGGGCAGTACGGTCGCGATCGTTTCGAGCGGAGCCGCGGTCGCCGGCTCACCGCTCTCGGGCGGCTACGCAGGCGCAAAGCGTATGCAATGGTTTATGGCCGAGTACGCACAAGAAGTGTCGGACGCGAAGAAGTTAGGGATACGCTTTCTCGCCGTGCTGCCGCGTCAACTAATTGAAGGCACGGAGATCGGAGCCACTGCGGCCGCCAATTACGGCGCGGCGCAGGGTCTATCCGCGGCGGAGTTTCTC
>JBAPZS010000126.1:0-2262 GCA_049285355.1 Candidatus Cybelea sp.
TGCGATCGAAGGGTCGGACGGGTCGCGCGTAGTTAGGGTTGCGAGCGGCATCAGCGAGTCCGTGCCGGTGCCGGACAGCGACGGCACGTTCAGCGCGAAACCGCTCAGCCGAGCGAGCATCGTCTCGAGAAACGTCGCGAACGTCCCGACCCGGTAGGTCAGTGCGGAGAGTCCCGGCGGGTTTACCTCCGAAACCGGTACCGCGACCTCAGTTCCCGCGCAGCAACCGCATTGGTTCGTCATCGGCCACCTCGCAGAACGAGCGTCAGGCGCCCATTCGCCGGCGCGTTCGGATCGTTGTCGAGCCGCGGAATCTCGAATGGGCCCATTGCGAGCAGCCCATTTGTGGGGACATCATCCGGCGTTGCGCCGGGTGCCGGCGTTCCGAGCACGTAGCGCGCCAGCCGTGTAATCCGAACCTCAACCACGCCCGGCGCCGCCTGCGCCGCCGCAACGATCGGACTTGCGTAGACGCCCTGACCGAACGTCAGGTTGTCGGGATCGAACATGCCGAGCGTTCCATCCGCCAAGACGCGGCTTCCGAGCACGCCGAGCAGCGTCCGCTCGACGTCGCCACGCAAGGTGCTGGGCAAAACGCAGATCGACAACCCGAGATCGAGCGGGACGTAACTTGCACCGGCGACGTCCAGATCGTAGCCGATGCGACGATATGGCTCGAGATACGCGTCGATCTCCGAAAGAGTCTCGGTGCTGACGCTCTCGGTTCCGAGCGGATCGACCGCCACAAGCGCTTCGTACCAACTGCCGTTCCAACGCAGCGTTCCGCGCGCGTTCTGCAGCGGCTGGAACGGTACCAGACAGATGTCGGGCGGCAGCAGATCGGCTTGCGGCGGCTCCTCCTCAAAGGCCGCGCGGGGGTCGTCCGGCTTAGGAAACGCTGGAGTCGTTGGCGCCGGCGTTCTTTTGACAAAGAGCTGTTGACGCTCTGCCAGACGGCGAGCATTATCCGTGGCGAGCGATGCGTAATCAGCGGCCGTAATCGCGCGCTCCAAGACATCGCGGAACGCATACGGCGCAAATTGGCGAACCTGTGCCATCGGCTCCGGGTCGGTGCCGCCTGATGCGGCCAAGGGGTTGCGCGGCGCGAGCGCAGCGAAACCACCGGTCGGCTCGCGCCACACCAAACACGTAATCGTTTCGGCGCCGACGTTGCCGGCCGTTCCGTTTCCGACTCGATACGCCGCGGTAAACGCAGTACCGGCGTCGGGCATCCGTCCTTCATCGTTGTTGCCGAAGCGGAGGTGTGCGCGACACGCATTGTCGATCTCGACGACGAAGTTCGGGTCGTCGGGACCGCTTTCCAAGAGGTCGGGCGCCGCGGTCCACGATGTGTTCTGCGCCCCTTCGGGCGTTATCAACGCCCCGGTCAGCGCGATGCTCGGAAGCGCCTGCCGCGGATCTTGCGCGACGAGCGCAGAGGCGCAACCGCAAGGTGGCAGGCCTTGGCTGTACGTGAGCGGGATCTGCGCCAACACGGGACAGAATGGGTACGGCGTCACAACAGTCGTTGCCGGTTCACAGTCGGTCGCACACGCCGGCGCGCTGCTCGAAGTCGAGACCGTCCCGAGCTCTTCGGTGACGGACGCGCCGCCGTCGACGAGAATCACGTTCCCTCGCGCAACGCTGATGTTTTCGCGGCACGTGCAGTCGGGCGCCGGCATCACCGCGGAGATGCAGAGTGGAAAGGTCAGCGCGTCCTGCGAGCACCACTCGATCTCGACGACCGGTTGGCCGCCGGCTTCTGAGTCGTAGAGAGGATCGATGCGCGGGGTTGCTTTCGTCAGCCGCACCGCCTGACGGTGGGTAGGATCGGCGTCGGCCGGATTACCGGTCTTCGGCCCAACCACTTCTTCGAAGATCAGCACGTCGTTGCGCTTCAAGGCGAGCACGCGCTGCGGAGCGCCTCCGCTTGCCCACGCGTCGACCAGCGTGGCGCGCGTCGAGCCTTTCGGCAAGCAGCACGCGCAGTCGCCCCAGGTGTAAAACTTGATTTGCGTGTGCGCCGTGCGGAGCACAATCGGGCTCGCCGGATCGGCAACGAGCGGCTCGAACACTTCATAGCTTCCCGGCGCGGCCTTCGCGAAATCCGCTGGCTCAAGCACGCGCTGCCCGCTAGGCGCGCCTGGGAATGACGTGCAGAAAAAGACGTCCGACGCGTGCGGTATCGCAGCGTCGATCGTCGTACCAATCGTGAGCCAGGCGCGTGCGTTGCAGCCTTCATGCATCGCGTAGTCGACGAGG
>JBAPZS010000127.1:0-7183 GCA_049285355.1 Candidatus Cybelea sp.
GTTGATAGTAGTGGCGCAGCAGCACGGCTAAACGCAGGCGCGGGTCGAGGGCATCGATGGCTCGACGCACATCGATGCTCTCGTCCAGCGACGGCTCGTTTGCGCAGGGGATGAGCGCGGCCACCGCCGCCTCGCGCCCCCACGCGCGCCGCAGACGCCTGCATTCGTTGACGACGATGCGATAGAACCAAACCGGAAAGCGTGCCGGTTTGCGCAGCCGGCGTAGTGAGCTCCAGGCGCGGGCACAGGCCTCTTGCGCCGCATCTTCGGCGGCTTGCCGATCGTTGAGGACCGACAAGGCGATGCGATAGGCGTCCGGCCACACCGACTGCAGGAGCTCGGCCGCCGCGGCATTGTCGCCGCTAGAGGCCCGTACGACCAGGTCGTGGTTACTCTCCACAAAGAGTAGATACCACACGAGCGCCCAAGTGTTGGAAAACTCCCGGTTTTGGTTTAAGGGTTGAGGCTAAGGGCTTTCAAAACGAGGCCCCCTGCCGACCGGCTAGGCCCAGGCAGCCGATCCAAGCTGCAGTGCGCTAAGCTGCGAGGCTGCGACCCATGCTTCCACGCTGCGAGGTGCACGGAGCTGAACTGCGAGCGAAGCGTCTAGGCTACGACGGCCTCGCGAGCGCGAACGCCGTGAGCGGGGCTCCGCTGTTATGCGACTTGCAACTTTGAATCGTAGCCCGCATCTAAGGATTTGGAAAGCGTTGCTCCCATGGAGTGCGCTACTTGTCCATGCGGTGATGGCAAACTTCGAAGCGGTTTCCCAACGGGTCTTCGAAGAAGACCGCGTAGAACGTCGGATGGTGCTGCGCGAAATACCCGGGACCATCCACGTTTTGTCCGCCGTGCGCGCGGACGACTTGCGCTACTTTGTCAACGAATGCGGTGCTCGGTGCGGCAAAGGCGATGCGCGTGGCGGCCGGCTTTGCATCCGGGTCCTCGAAGACGTTGAAGAAATCCGCCCGAACGGTGCCGTACCGGCGCGTGTATCCGTAGCGCGCGACACGCACCGTCGTTGGCTCGGTGCCGAAGAGCGCCATCAGAGCGTCGTAGAAGGGTCGAACGGCGCCGGCGTCGCTGACGCGAAAGTCTATGTGACTAAGGAGCGGAAACGCGTACCGCTCGTAGTACCGCGCACGTGCTTCGCGGAGGTCTTCGTTCGACTCCATCTCGCTCACGAACGTACTCCTTGTTAACCGCCTGAGAACCAGCCTGACGGCTCGACGTCGAGATTGACGTTGATCTGCTTGACCTCGGTGTAGGCGTCGTAGCCGTAAGTGCCGAGCTCCCGCCCGATACCCGATTGCTTGTAGCCGCCCCACGGCGCCTCGTTATAGGTCGGATGGTAGGTATTGATCCACGTGATGCCGGCCCGCAGCTTGCGGATGACGCGATGCGCCTTTGCGATGTCGCGGGTAAAGACGGCGCCGGCAAGACCGTAGATCGTGTCGTTGGCGATGGCGACGGCCTCGGCTTCGTCGTCGAAGGTCTGCACGACGAGGACCGGACCGAAGATCTCCTCTTTCACGATGCGCATCTCGCGCGAGGTATCGTCGAAGATCGTCGGCGCGATGAAGTTTCCGCTCGCGAGCGGGCCGCCGAGCCGGTTGCCGCCGCAGCGCAGCCGCGCGCCCTCGCGCACGCCGGCCTCGATGTATGCTTCGACCCGTTCGCGATGCAGTGGCGAGACGATCGGGCCCATCTCGGTCTGCGGATCGAAACCATCCCCAACGCGAATCTTCTGCGCGCGCTCGACGAGGCGCTCGACGAAACGATCGCGCAGCGAGCGCTCGATAACGAGACGCGAGCCGGCGGAGCAGACCTGTCCGGCATTGGCAAAGATTCCGAAGAGCGCGTAGTCGATCGCGGTCTCGAAATCGGCGTCGGCAAAAACGACGTTCGGTGATTTTCCGCCCAACTCGAGCGATATTTTCTTGAGATTTGACGTGGCCGCTTGCATGATGCTGCGCCCCGTCACGGTGCCGCCGGTAAACGCGATCTTATCGACCCGCGTGCTGGCCGCGATGGCGTGACCCACCGTTGCGCCGGCACCGGTCACGACGTTGACCACGCCCGGCGGAAACTCAAGCTCGTGGAAGATCGCCGCGAGCCGGATCGCGGAGAGCGGGGTCAGCTCGGCGGGTTTGAGCACGCAGACGTTACCCGCGGCCAGGGCCGGCGCGAGCTTCCAAGTCGCCATCAACAACGGATAGTTCCACGGAACGATCTGACCGCAGACGCCGATCGGCTCGCGCACGGTAAACGTTTGCGAAGGCGCCGGAACGTCGAAGGTCTGTCCGTGCGGCTTGGTCGCCAGTCCCGCGTAGTAGCGAAAGCAGTTGGCCGCATCCACCGCGTCGTACTCGGTCTCCCGCAAAGGCTTGCCGTTGTTGAGCGTGTCGATGCGCATGAACTCGTCGCGGCTTGCGTCGATTGCATCGGCAACTTTGAAGAGCAGCGCGGCGCGGTCGGCGGCGCTCGTCGCGCGCCACGGTCCCTCGTCGAAGGCCCTCCGCGCGGCCGTGATGGCGGTCTCGGCATCGGCCGCGCTCGCCTCGGCGACGACGGCGACGGGCCGTCCGTCGGCCGGATTGAAGAGTTTGCGCGTCGCGCCGTCGGCGGCAAGCCGCCAGCAGCCGTCGACGTACATCGGAATGACGCCGCCCTCTCGCGGAAGGTTCGCGAGGATTTCTTTATTCATACGCCGCTTTTTACTGAGGCTGTCATCGAGTCGAGGCTCTCCGAAAGCGCTTGACACACGTAGTCGGCCTCTTCCTCCAGAATAGTTAGAGGCGGCTCGACGCGAATGACGCGAGCATTGACCAGCGTACCCGAGACGAGCACGCCGCGGTCGAGCATGCGCTTTGCAAGCTCGAAGCCGGTCGCGTGGTCGTGAAACTCGACTGCGATCAAGAGCCCTTTGCCGCGAACCCCGGCGACGAGGTCGTCGTGCCGGGCAACGGCGGCGCGTATGCCGGCGAGCATCCGTTCTCCCAAGCGTGCCGCGCGCTGCGGCAGTTGCTCTTCGATCAAGACGTTGATGGTTGCCAGCGCCGCAGCGCACGCCAGTGGATTCCCGCCAAAGGTTGACGTGTGCAGAAACGGATTGTCGAAGAGGCGCGCGAAGACTTCGCGTCGCCCGATCACGGCGCCGGCCGGAACGACGCCGCCGCCGAAGGCTTTCGCCAAACACATCAGATCGGGTGCCACCCCGTAGTGTTCGCAGCAGAACATCTTGCCGGTCCGTCCCATCCCGGTTTGGACCTCGTCGAGAATGAAGAGCGCGCCGAACTCGTCGCAAAGCGCGCGAACGCCCGGCAAGTAATCGTCGTCGGGAATGTTGACGCCGCCTTCGCCTTGGATCGGTTCGAGCAACACGGCACCCACGTCTTCGCCGACCGCACGGCACGAGGTTATCATGTCGCGCAAGGCGGGCAGGTCGTTGAAGGGTACGTGCTCGATGTTCGGCAGCATCGGCCCAAACGGCCGACGGAACTCCGCTTTAGCGCTGGCCGAGAGCGCCCCGTAGCTCTTGCCGTGAAAGCCTTTGGTTGCCGCGACGATCGTCTGCTTCGCACCGTCGTAGCTGCGTGCCAGCTTGAGTGCGCCCTCCACCGCTTCGGTGCCGCTGTTACAGAAGAAGCTGTACTCCAGGTCACCCGGCGTCAGCATCGCAAGCGCTTTAGCGAGCATCGCGCGCAGCGGGTCGAGCAGGTCCTGGCTGTGCAGCGGCTGACGGCGAAGCTGATCGGTTACGGCTTTGATGACTTTGGGATGGCGGTGCCCGACGTTGAAGATGCCGAAGCCGCCTAAACAGTCGAGATACTGCCGGCCCGCAACGTCGCGATACGAGTTCGGACCGGCATCGGACCACTCGACCACCGCGCCGGCGTCGCGCGCATCGGTTGCCTTGCGGTACTCGAGAAATCCGGGATTGACGTGATCGCGAAACGAGTCGACGGTTTCGCGCGTGATCCACGCAGCATCCTCGGGGCCGACCTCGACTTTCTCGATTAGGTCTAAGACGCGCTGCGTGTAATCGTAGACGCGGCGCTCGCGTTCAGCGTCGTTCATCGCGTCGTACAGACCTCGGCGACGGAGTCGCTCAGAATCCCCAAGCCTTCGTCGAGCTCTTCGTCCCCGATGACCAGCGGAACCAGGATGCGCACGACGTTGTGATCGCCGGCCAGCAATAAGAGCAGTCCGCGGAGCCGCGCGGCTTCGACGATCGCCGCGGCACCCGAAGCGAGCTCCATGGCCATCATCGCGCCCAATCCGCGCACGTCGTCGATCTCTTTGTAGCGGGCGTGCAGTGCGCGAAGCGCGCGCTCGATGCGCGCGCCGATCGCTCGGGCTCGCTCCAAGAAAGCCTCGTCCATGATCTCGAAGACGGCCATCGCCGCCGCACAGGCGACCGGATTGCCGGCGAAGGTTCCGCCCAGTCCGCCGGGCTGCGGCGCATCCATGATCTCGGCCTTTCCAACGACCGCCGCCAGCGGCAGGCCGCCGCCGAGCGACTTTGCAACCGTGATGAGATCGGGCTCCAAACCGTAGTTCTCGCAGGCGAAGAATCGGCCGGTGCGGCCGAAGCCGCTCTGAATCTCGTCGGCGACTAAGACGATGCCGTGCTCGGTGGTAAGCCGTCGCAGGGCGTGCAAAAACTCCGCGGGTGCGGGCACGAAACCGCCTTCGCCGAGAACGGGTTCGATAATAATCGCGGCCACGCGGTCGGGCGCGACTTCGCGCTCGAAGAGCGTGGTGAGCGCGTCGAGGGCGTCGCGCGTGGTGACGCCGTGGCGTTCGTAGGGAAACGGCGCGTGATAGACGTCGCTGCAAAACGGACCGAAATGCTGTTTGTACGGCTCGTCCTTACCCGTCATCGTCAACGCCAGCAGCGTGCGCCCGTGGAAGCCGTGCGTGAATGCGATCACCGCCGGACGGCGCGTATGCTCGCGCGCAATCTTAATCGCGTTTTCGGTGGCCTCGGCGCCGGTCGAGAGCAGCAGCGCTTTCTTCGGCGCGGTGCCCGGAGCCCGGCGGTTGAGTTCTTCCGCGACGCGCAGGTACGGTTCGTACATCGCGACCTGAAAACAGGTGTGCGTCAAGCGAGCCGCCTGCGCGGCGATCGCGGCGACGACCCTAGGATGCGCGTGACCGACGTTAAGCGTTCCGATGCCGCCCACGAAGTCGAGGTAACGCCGGCCGTCGGCGTCCCATAGTTCCGCGCCGCTAGCGCGCTCGACCCACAGCGGATGAGCCGTCGAGACGCCGCGCGCAACGTTTTCGCGGCGGCGCTGGGCAAGCGATGCGTCAGTAATAGTGTTCACAATCTTTTCGTTCGATTCCGGAAGTGGCGAGGAGGTTATATTCGGCGCATGTAAAGGCGCTCTTCTTTAAGGCTTTGCCGGCAGCGAGGAGGCAGGGTGCATAAGCGAATCGTCGTGCTCGTCGTTCTGGTAGCGCTTGGCATGCCTTGCGGAGCGAGAGCCGGGACGACGGGGACCCTACGGGGGCGCGTGACCGACGCCGCAACGCACGCGCCGATCGCCGGGGTGCAGGTGACCGTCGTTGCCCCCTCTCAGACGGCGCAGACGGTGACCGACGGCGCGGGCGCCTATTCATTCATCTCGCTGGAACCCGATACGTATACGGTAAACGCATCGAAGCCGGGTTACGAGCCACAGTCGCAACCGGGCGTTACGATCGTTGCCGACCAGTCGGCGAACGTCGGCCTCGCGCTGCAGAAGGCGCTGATGACGATCGCGCGCACCACCTCGAGGTCCGCGCAGTCGCTCGTGCGCTCCGGCGTGACGAGCGACGTTTTCTCGATCAACTCGGCCGGGCAGAAAGCCGCCTCGACGCTCTCGGGCTCCGGCTCGCTCACGCAAGCCTACGGCGCGATCGCGAGCGCTCCCGGCGTCAACATTCCCTCGAATCAGCAGGGCTGGTACCAGAGCGTCTACATCCGGGGCGGCGACAGCGACCAGGTCGCCTACGAGTTCGACGGTTTGCCGACGACGCGCCAGTCGGACCTTGCGACGATCGCGACTTTGACGTCGCTCGGCAATCAAGAGGTGCAGGTTTACACCGGCGGCACGCCGGCCACATCGAACTCATCCGGTCTCGCCGGCTACATCAACCAGGTGATCAAAACGGGCACCTATCCCGGATATGCAACCGCCGACCTCGGTATCGGCGCACCCGCATTCTACCACCAAGCGACGGTCGAGGCCGGCGGAGCCACGCCCGATCGCATGTTTTCCTACTACGTGGGTCTCTCGGGAACGAATCAAACGTTTCGCTACGGCGATCAGTTCGGCGGCGTCAGCGACCCGCTCTACTTTTATCCGCTAAGCGTCCCGAGCGACAACAACGTCTACAATATTCTCGACGGTTCGGGCGGCAAGGCGCCAAACTACGGATACATAGCACAGCCCGGCTATAGTTACGCGCAAGCGGCAGATTTCGATCGCGAGAGCGTGATCAATCTGCATATCGGCATTCCGCATCGCGACTCGTCGATGCGCGACGACGTCCAGCTTCTCTACGTGACCGGCGGCATCGCCGCGCAATTCTACAGCTCGGCGAACGACATTGGATACACGCCCGCGGTTGGGGCGCAGACCGGTATCGGCTATCCGATGCCGTATCTCGACTCGCTCTACTACAGCGGTCCGTTGATGCAGACGCCCAATCAAAAGAATCTCGTCGTCGGCCTCTTTCCGAGCAGTCCGACGGATCGCGCGCCGGGCTCGCCGGTCGGCGTCAGCGACCGTGACGGCAATTGGAACGGATATTCGATCGAGAAGGCGCAGTACCAGCGAAACTTCGACTCGCACTCGTACCTGCGCGGTCTCGTCTACGGCGAGTACTCGACCTGGTTCATCAACGGACCGGATAGCGCGCAGCTCGTTTTCGGATCGGATCCGGCCGATTATGAGGTGCTGGAACACGGCTACGGTGCCGGCCTGATCTATTCCAATCAGCTCTCCGCCGAAAACTTGCTCACCGCCGAGGTGTCGTACAACACGCAAAAGCTGCAAACGTACAACGCCGCGTTCAGCTCGACCGATCCCTTCACGACGAGTCGGGCGCCGACGGGCCTCGGCACGATTCTTTCCAACTTTGGAACGGCGAACGGCCGTTGTTACAACTATGCCACCGGTCAGTTATGGAG
>JBAPZS010000128.1:0-3347 GCA_049285355.1 Candidatus Cybelea sp.
TCGTTGTTGCGCGCCATTGCACCGGCCGCCGAGCTCCCCTTCGGCACGCTACGCCCCAATATCGCCTCGCAGCTCATGCTAAGCCTCTTCGGAGAGGTCTCCGATTCGAGCGCAACCTTCTCGGCGCAGAGCGGTAACCGCAGCAGCGAATCGCCGCTGCGAGAGCTCGCCCTCGGCGTTGCGGCGCCGTCGACTCCATCCTTTACCGGTGTGGGCGCCGAGCCTCCAGCCCTGTCAACGCAGCGTATCGCGCTGGCAGATCTTTCCGGCGGCGGAGGCGCCGATTTGGATCGCGCGGGCGACAGCGGCCTGCTCGCGACCGATGTTCGGTTCGCTCCGTCCGACGGGTCGAACGAACTGCGCGCCGGATATGCCGCCTCCCACACAGCCCTCTATACCGCAGCCTATCAGCCCGTGGCACCGCTTCCGATTATCTCGCCCGATCCCGGAGC
This sequence comes from Candidatus Cybelea sp., assembly GCA_049285355.1. Lineage (GTDB taxonomy): Bacteria > Vulcanimicrobiota > Vulcanimicrobiia > Vulcanimicrobiales > Vulcanimicrobiaceae > Cybelea. Next base: position 453 of record JBAPZS010000128.1, read on the forward strand.
GGTGGCCTTCGATGCGCCCCCCATGCAGCCGGAGGCGTCGAAGAGTGCGTCGTTCACTCTCGGTTCGGACCGCCACGCGAAGGAGCTCGATCTGAATCTCTCCGGAGCGTACCAACAACTATTGCCCAACGACTCGGCTAGCTTAACGACCACGTCCGCGGCGACTTCTGCCTGGCAGCCCCCCGAGGGAAACGTGGCGGTGGGCGTTCCCAACTTCGCCGGGTCGAACAAGCTCTCGCTGGGAGCCGCGCTCGCCGTTCCGGTCTTCCACGGACTTACGCTGAACCTAAACTACGCCGCGGTGCGTTCGTACGGCGGCGACGTTCTGCCTGGGCTGATGAGCCTCGACGCGGCGAACAACTCTTATGTGGGCGGACTCACGTATAACATTCCGTATTCGTCGAGTACGCTCTCCATCTCGGCCTACCAAAACCGCTACGGCGAGAGCGTGCTTCCGAATAACGGTGTCACGCAAACCGGCGGGGACGTCAACCTTACCGTTAAGTTCTAGAGCCCATCTCATACACCGGAGGTTCGGTTTCTACCGTGTGATTCTCGCCGGCTTTGCAGGCGCGTTTTTCGTCGTGCTTGCGGCAGTGCAGATAGCCTCGGACTCGCTCAATGCAAGCGTCGCGAGCGCCGGAACGTTTCCGCGACGCATCTCCCCTCGCTTTGGCGAGACCGTCTATGGCGTGCTCGACCGTCTCGCACCTGCACCCTACGTCGAGTCGACGTTGGCGCAGCGCTCGCTCGATCGCGGCGACGTTGCATCGGCCGAGCACTACGCGATGCGCCTGCCGGCTTCGTCTCAGCGAGACGCATTGCTGGCGCGCGTCGCAAGCGCGCGAGGCGAGGAGCGGCTCGCGCTCGAGTACTCATTGGCTGCCCTCGATGTTGATGCCGTGCAATCGGCGGCGCAGCGGCTTGCGGTAAGCGACCCGCAAGCCGCCTACATGCTGGAGCGTGTTTTGGAGGTGCGCCTAAGCGGCACGGGGACCCATCCCGCCGCCGTTGCCGAAACTCGATGGCAGATGGGCCTGGTCGCAAATCGAACGGCTTGGCGGGAGGTTCCGGGCAGCCCGGCGCAGCGGGCCTGGCTAGAGCGCGCGTTCTCCGATTTTGAGACGGCGGTTTTCTTGGCACCGCTCTCTGAGCGTTACGTAATCGCCGATGCCAATCAGGCCGACCTTCTGGGAGCGCGAAGCCGGGCCGAGCTGCTCTTTGCGCGTGCCGCCGACATCGATCCGGGGAGCGCCGACGCCGTTGCCGGCCTGGGCGTCGTCGCATTTCAGAACGGCGATCGGCAAAAAGCGCGGGCGTATCTCGCACTTGCGCGCTCGCACGATCCCGGCTCGCAGATGGTGCGCGCGCTGGAACGCGATTTGCGGTGAGGGTTGCGCTCGACGCGCAACTTAGCGTGGGGACGGCAACGGGTATTGGTGAGTACGTTCGCGGATTAGCCGCCGCCCTGCGGCAACTCCCGCTCGAGGTCGTCGCGTTGCGCGAGCCGCGATTGGACCCGTGGCGATTCGATCGGCGCGTGTTATGGGATCAGGTGGTTCTGCCGCAGCGGGCTCGCGCCAGTGGCGCCGATCTGCTCCACTGCGCCTCGGGAACCATGCCGCGTTTCGTCGGTCTACCGGTTGTCGTCACCGTCCACGACGTCGCCTGGCTGCACGTTCAAGCGCATGCGCGGCGGTACGCTCGGTACTATTTTGGCGAGTTTTCGCTCCAACGGTACCGTCATGCGGCTGCAATCGTCGTCGATTCGGCGTTCTCTCGCGACGCGCTGCTGGAGCTTCTCGCCGGCATCGAGCATGCCGCCGTGCACGTCGTCTACCCCGGAGTGGCGGCGGAGTTTTTCGACGTCGCGCGCAATGGCGGCGACGGACGAACGATTTTGGCCGTCGGAACCGTGGAGCGGCGCAAGAACCTGGAGCTTCTGATTCGCGCGTTGCCGCATCTGCCGCGGGCGCGAATCGTCAGCGTCGGACCCCAGACGCCGTATGCGCGAGAGTGTGCGGAGCTCGCCGCCGCGCTGAACGTTGCGGAGCGCGTTGAGTTGCGCGGTTACGTGAGCCGTGAAGAGCTGCTCGCGCTCTATCGGGATGCCGCGGTCGTTGCAGTTCCTTCGCGCTACGAAGGCTTCGGCTACGCGGCGGCGCAGGCGCTTTGCGCCGGCGTACCGTGCATCGTTTCGGATCGAACCTCGTTACCGGAGGTCGTCGGAAGCGACGCGGCGATCGCGGCGATCGACGATCCGCAAGCCTGGATTGCGATGTTGGAGACGGCGTTGCGTGGTGATTGGGAAGCGCGGGCGCGCCGCGCGCGCCCCAACGCGATCGGGCGCTTCTCGTGGGATGGGAGCGCGAACCGGATGCGTTGCATCTACGAGGCGGTTTCGTTAGTAAATCGGTGAGCCGGGGCCGCCCGGCGCCACGCTGCCGTCGTCGGGCGCGAAGATCAATCGAAGCGGAAGGCTCGAGCCGGCCTCGGGCATCGTAACGATCGTGACGCGCACGAAGCCGTGAGCCGGCACGACGTATTGCCGAACCTTGTATCGCGAAAAGGGTGGAACCTGATGCGATTGCACGAGGACGCCGTCGATGATATAGGTGCCGGTTGCGCGGCCACCGCGCGGGTTCTCGTAGATCGCGACCGCCTGCGGAGTGGGGAGCGGGTTCTCCAAGTTTACGACAAAGGATTGCAAGACGCCGTAATCTCCCGCGAGTGTCTGGCCCTGAAGGTCGTTAGGGAGCGGCAGCTGGCCAATCGGCAACTCTACGTAGTCCGAGTCGACTCTCCATTGCGTTGAAAAGTGGAACTCCGCGATGGGGTAGATGCCGCGCGCGTGCTTGTGAGTCGCTTCGAGCAGTTCCGCACTCGCAATCGGTT
>JBAPZS010000129.1:0-3568 GCA_049285355.1 Candidatus Cybelea sp.
TCGAAAAAGTCGAACGGATTCTCACCGACGTTCTGCACGTACGGCGTGTAGTTTTGGTACGTATCGCGAAAGGTTTCGGGATCGACGGGCAGCGGCAGCGTGAACGATCCGCCTTGAAGGTAGACCGGAATGCGCGCTTGCCACGGATTCACGCGATCGCTCACCCAGGCGTCGCGCAAGAGGCCCGGCTCCCCGCCGTCAACGACGTACTGCTCGACGAAGTAATTTGCCCGCGAGCCGATGGTAGCCGTGGTAAAGGCCTCGATCTCGTCGACGATGGCTTTGGGCAGCCCCTCGCTCTCGGGTCCGCTACCCTGGTACTCGCTTGAGTCGACGAGGTTCGCCTTCACCGAGAGCGGGAAGGCCGGCCCCGACGAGACGCCCGGAAATCGCTCCCCATAGGCAAGGAAAGCCGCGCCGAATGGGTTCAGATGCGGGATCACGGTGTGGCATTTTTCGCACGTCACTCCGTATTGGTGCGCAAAAAGTGGGATCGCATCCGAGGCGGCCGGCACGGCCGCCAGGAGCCCTACGGCAAGGATCGCGCCCCACTTAAGCATGCCTCACGAGATTGTTAGGCATACCTAATAATCCTTCGTTGGGTAGACCGAAGCCAATGATCTCTTTGCTAAGCCGCTATCCGATCGCATCCACCGTCCTCTTGCTTACTTGCTCCAATCTCTTCATGACGATTGCCTGGTACGGTCACTTGAAGAATACGAAGAGCCCGCTGATTGCGGCAATCCTCGTCAGCTGGGCAATTGCATTCCTAGAATATTGTTTTCAGGTTCCTGCCAACCGCATCGGCTACGCCGCACTCACGCTGATGCAACTCAAGATCTTGCAAGAAGTGATAACGCTCGTCGTCTTCACGGTCTTCGCGATCGTCGTCTTCGGGCAGACGCCCAAATGGAACTACGCGGTGAGCTATCTGTTGATCGTCGGCGCGGTCTACTTCGCGTTTCGAGCGTAGTCTATGCGACGATACGTTAAAGTACCAGCGCGTCGCACTTCGCGGCGAAGATAAAATCGCTCTCGGTTAAGCCGCCGATTTTGTGCGTCCAGACCGCGACGCCGAGACGCCCCCAGGCTACGTAAAGATCGGGATGGTGTTGCTGCTCTTCGGCCATCTCGCCGATGATCACGGCCGCGCGCAGCGCCTCCGCAAAGTTCTTAAATGGAAAAGAGCGCGAAAGAACCCTGATCTCGGCATGTTTGGAGTCGGAACGCTCGGTGACTTCCCAGCCGGCGCTGAGCTGGGCGAGCAGCGGCGCGATTTCGTCCGCGCGCAGCGGCGGAACGCCGCCGCGGCACGGAATGCAGGCGCGCGCTGCAAGCCCACTCATCGGCGGCGGTGCACGGTCTAGTTTAGACGCGTGGGCACCGGAACCGGGCGCCCTTCATCGAGATCGAGAAGGTCGAACCAGGTGGCGATCTCCGGACGGCCTGGCGCGACTTTCTCACGCAGGTCGGCAAAGTAGTGCTCGGCGTGCGAGCCGGGATCGGGGTGCCAGCGCATGCGCCGGTCGTTGAACTGCTCGATATCGGCGGCGCTCTTACCGGCTAAGAACTGCGATTGCACCCACGCGGCGATCGCGTCGTCGGTGGCGAGTTCCTTGACCTTACGCGCAAACTCGTCGCCGTTGGTACCGAGAAACTCAAAGAGCGGCTTGTCGTGCGGGCAGTCGTAATCGTACTCGCCCAGCGTGCCTTCGTTGTACGCTTTGGCTTTGTCGATGACACGCTTGAGCGAAACGAGCCCGGCAAGCTTGTCCTTGGCGCTTCGCGGGACGGTGGTTGTGAGATTCATAAGCTCCTCTCAGAAGTGACGTACCGCTTCAAATGCGCCCTGGCCCGCGAGGGTTGCGGCGCCGGCTCGCTAGGGCACCTCGGCCTCCATCTCTTCGGGCTCCTCGCGCGGCCTGAACAGCGCCTGGGCGATCGCGGTCGGGACGACGGCCGTCAGAATGACGACCGTTACGAGCGCGGTATACTGGGCCTGGTCGATGTAATGGTGCGTCAATCCGTAGAGGCTCGAGATCGTGCCGAACGTAAGGCCGGTGGCCATCATCAGGGTCAGGTAGTTTGCGTTCGAGCGGGGGTATTTGAACGCGTAGCGGGCCAGCGGAAAGACCGCTACGATCTTCGCGATTACTTTGACGCAGAACAGCGCCCCGATGAGGCCGGCGCCGCTGAGTGCGGCCCCGAACTCGATGTACGTGCCGGCCTTTAAGAAATAAAATGGCGCCAAGAGCGTCATCGTCATGGTTTGAAGACGCCGCTTGACGTCGGGGTAGGCCATCATCAAGCCCGCGCAGGCAAGGCCCAGAAAGTAGGCCGGAAGGACACCCTCGCTCTTCGCGTACGTCGCAAGCGCGGCCAGCAAGAAGATGATCGCAAAAAGCACGCGCAGCGCGGGTTCGCTCACGAAGCGCCGCGTGCGATCGAGAAGCGCCGGCATGACCTTTGGAACGACCGCGACCGTCACGATTATCGCTACGACCAGTGCGACGAGCCACAGGTTATAATTGGCGAAGAGCAATCCTAAAGCGACGACCGTACCGAGATCGGTGAAGAAGCATGCGGCAAGAATCACTTGGCCGAACTCTTTGCTTGCCAGCCCGGATTCGATCATTACGGCATACACGACCGCAACCGACGTCGTCGACATCGCAATCCCTGCGATCTTCGACGCATCCGCCGTCCAATGACCGAAGAGATACGCGAATGCGGTCGCCGCTAAGAACGGGGCGCCGAATGAGGCGGCGCCGAGCACCGTCGAAGGGACCAGCTGCTTTCGAAGGATCTTTGGATCGATCTCGGCGCCGGCGAGAAACGTCAGCAGAATGCTTCCGAACCCGGCGACGAAGTCGATCCAAGCGTTCGTCCGCAGAGCGATAAGATTGCCGGCAAGCATCCCTACGACGATCTCGACTAGCGCTGCGGGCATCTTGACGCGGATGGCGATGAAGGCGCTGACGGCGCTCAGCAGCATCCATGCGCCGGCGACCACCCACATGTTGTTGGTATCGAGGAGATGAGGCAAAAGAAAAACTCCTGTCGCGACGACGTGTGCCGACAGGAGCCATCAGCCGCTACGCGGCGGTTAAGCGGGGAGCTCCATCCCGCAAAGGGGCAGATTCAGTCGCCGCGCTAGCGACTCCTGGCGGCGTGCAGCTCTTCGAGCTCCTCGAGCGTGCGCGGCCAATCGTCCTTGAGCAAGCGAGAGAGGCTGCGGTCGGCGAGTATTCTGCCCCCGGTCTGACAGACTGCGCAATAGTTCGTCTCGTTGCCGGCATACCGAATACGCTGTACCGGCGCCCCGCACCGCGGGCACGCTTCGCCGAACCGCCCGTGGACCGACATCTCCGCGCGAAAGGCTGTTACGCGTTCCGGAAAGCCCTCCGCGGCTTCGAATCTCAACTTGTCCGTCCAATGCTGCAGCGTCGCGCGTGTCGCCTCAAACAGACGCTCCCACTCCTCGGGCGTGAGCCTGTGCGTTAGCACGATCGGTGAGAGCCGCGCGGCGTGAAGAATCTCGTCGGAATAAGCGTTTCCGATTCCACTG
>JBAPZS010000130.1:0-2909 GCA_049285355.1 Candidatus Cybelea sp.
ACAATAGGGTTCGAAGGACATCTTCTCGCGTAAGGGCTTGCGGCCGCATTCACTAGGCGGACGAATGTCGCATCGCGTGCGACAGACTGACGTCGTCTCAACCGAGCGGCGAGCGGGGAATTGGCGCGTGGCTACGGCGATCGGCACGGCGATGTTCGACGTGGATTAACGACGTTAAGGAGACACGCTGCGAAAATAACGGGAAGTCACATCGAGCTTCGGGTGCGAGAGGCACAAACTAGTCATTTGCGCAACGAAGGCTTCGTAACGCCTCCGCCACGTACAACCGCCATCGCGACAGATCGATAGGGGATAGACCATGACAAACAAGTCAGAGGCCCAAACCAGCAACGGAACGACTGCTTCCGCGGATCGGACCGTGCTGCCCATACCACCGCCTCTGTATCCGCCCGTCACCGAGCTTGATGCGCACAACGCGAAAGCGCCGCCGCGGTTCGAGGTGAAGGCGCCGAAAGGTGCGCCCAACGTGGTAGTCATTCTTCTCGACAACATGGGCTTCGGCGACGCATCGACGTTCGGAGGGCCGATCCAGATGCCGACGCTGGACCGTCTGTCTAAGACCGGTCTGCGCTACAACAATCTCAAAGTTCCTCCGTTGTGTTCGCCCGCGCGCGTGGCCCTGCTAACCGGTCGCAATAGCCATAGCGCAAACTTCGGTGTGATCTCGGAAATTGCCACCGGCTTTCCGGGGTACACCGCAAAGCGGCCCGACAGCATCACGATGTTGCCGCAGATCTTGCGGCTCAACGGCTACAACACGGCCATGTTCGGAAAATGTCACGAACTCGGTCCGTGGGAAGCCAGCGATGTCGGACCCTTCGATCGCTGGCCGGTGCATAGCGGGTTTGAGCGGTTCTACGGCTTCATGTCTGGCGAGGCCGACCTCTTTCATCCGGTGATTTACGACAACTTGACCCGGTTGGATATGCATCCCGATGCCGATTACTACGGCAGTACCGATATAACCGACAAGGCAATCCTTTGGCTGCGTTCGCAGCGTTCGCTAGCGCCCGACAAACCGTTTTTCGTTTACTACGCCGCAATCGGTACTCACGGTCCGTTCCAAGTACCCGAGAGTTGGCGCGACCGGTACAAGGGCAAGTTCGATCAGGGCTGGGACCAGGTGCGCAAAGAAACGTTGTCCAGGCAAATCGAGCTGGGAGTCGTGCCGCCGGGCACGGATCTGGCGCCCAAGCCAACGGGAATTCAGGAATGGGACGACTTGACGGCCGACGAGAAAAAAGTCTTTGCCAGATACATGGAGATCTACGCGGCATTTGCCGAGGTGACCGATTACGAAATCGGCCGGTTTCTTGACGAGATCGAGGCCCTGGGCGAAATGGACAACACACTGGTCATTTACATCACCGGCGACAACGGTTCGGTTTTCCAAGGCGGCCTCAACGGCGCCTTCAACGAACTGTCCGTGTTCAACGGGCTACCGGAGCCCTTGGACGTTGCGCTGAAAAACTTCGACGAGATCGGCGGCCCCAAATCCCATATCTTGTACAACAATGGCTGGGCTTTCGCTGGCGCGACGCCGTTTGGGTGGGGGCACCAGGTGGCCTCGTACGGCGGCGTCTGCCAATCAATGGTAGTCCACTGGCCGAAGGGCATCGCCGAGAAAGGCGGCCTGCGTACGCAGTGGATGCACATGATCGATATTGCGCCGACGGTGTTGGAGGCAGTCGGCGTGCCCGAGCCGGGCATCGTCTACGGCGTGCAACAGAAACCCCTGGAAGGCGTGAGCGTACTAGACACGTTGAATAAGCCGGATGCGAAGTCGCGCCATACCACGCAATACTTCGAGATGGCCGGCAACCGCGGCATCTACCAGGACGGCTGGTTTGCCACCACTGTGCACCGCCCGCCGTGGGAGCCCAAGGCGCGAGCTACGTTTGAGAACGACAAGTGGGAGCTTTACAACGTCGAGGAAGATTTCAGTTGCGCGCATGACCTTGCGACGAAGTATCCCGACAAACTCGAGAAGCTCAAGGGAGTCTTTCTCGAAGAGGCCGTCAAGTACAATGTGCTCCCGCTTGACGACCGCGCCTGGGAGCGCTTCAATGCCGCACTTGCGGGCCGTCCGGATCTCATGGAAGGTCGCACTGAGATCACGGTTTATGAGGGAATGAAGGGCATTCCCGAAAACGGCTTCATCAATGTCAAGAACCGCTCGTTCGTAGTTAGCGCCGATATCGAAGTCCCGAAAGGCGGCGCAGAGGGTGTGATCATCGCCCAAGGCGGAGAAATGGGCGGTTGGGCCCTCTACGCCAAGGATGGCGCACCTCGGTTTGCCTGGAACTATCTCGGCCGCGAGATTTACAAGATCGCCGGCGCCGCTCGACTGCCGGAAGGACGGGCGGCACTCCGCTTCGAGTTTGCTTACGACGGCGGCATGGGCGCGGGCGGTAACGGCGTGATCTTCGTCAACGATAAAGAGGTCGCCACGGGACGGGTCGAGCACACGCAGCCGTTCGCATTCGGCGCCGAAACCACGGATGTTGGCGAGAACCTCTATACGTGTGTCAGCGACGACTACAAAGCGGGCGATAACAAGTTCACCGGCAAGATTCACAAGGTGACCGTACAGGTCGGAAAGTCCAACCTCAGCGAGGAGGCCCAGAAGGCTCTCGCAGAGCTGCGCATGAAAAAAGCGCTCTTCGTCTAATCGCGCGCCTTCTTCTCAACCTTTACTGATCTCGAATAATACCGCTTTGTCGCGTTGGAGGAGATGGTGACTAGCACGCCACCGGCTGAAATCCAGACCCTGATCGAGAATCACATCAACGGCTTCAACACTCAGAACTACCGAACTATTTCTCAGCGTCTTTGACGAAAAATGCGATCATTATCGACGGCATTGCGCCCTACCGCTGGTTGAACCC
>JBAPZS010000131.1:0-2012 GCA_049285355.1 Candidatus Cybelea sp.
CCGGCGGCGGACCGGCCTCGGTCGCCTCAGCCGGTACCTCGGGTTTCATCAACCAGGTCATCAAGACCGGTACGTTCCCGGGCTTCGCCACGGCGAACTTGGGAATTGGAACCCCGCAGTATTACCATCAAGCGTCGGTAGAGATCGGCGGCTCGACCCCCGATCGCACCTTCAGCCACTACGTCGGTCTGCTCGGCTACGACCAAAGCTACCGCTTCTTCGATAACTCGAACGGTGCCGGCTACATGACGCCGGGCGGCATCTTCTCGGGCACGACCGATGGCGACTTCATGGGCTACGGCTTCGGTAGCGGTCAGGTTTACGACACCTGCCCAACCTGCCTTACCGCAACCGGCCAAGGCGTCAAGCCGATGTGTCAGCTCTCCGGAGCCAAGACCTTCAACTACCCAGATCAGGGTTGCTGGGGTTACTACAACGGCATCTCGGCTAGCCCGTCGCAGGTCGCCGATCGCGAAGACGTGATCAATCTGCACATGGGCATCCCCAAGGCCAACGGCCTTCGCGATGACGTTCAGCTCTTATGGAGCGGCTCGGCGCTCGCGAACTACTTCTACTCGAGCCCAGAAGACATGGGCCCCGGTAACAACCAGTTCATCTACTCTCTCTATGGCACGAAGGCTGCGGCGCCAGTCTGCGGTCCCGAAAGCCTCGCGCCGGGGCTCACCGTCAACGGCTGCTCGAGCCCGCCTGGAGCGGCTCAACAAGTTCAATCATTCCTGCAGCCGAACCAGTTCTATCTGCAGTCGGTGGGGCTGCCGGCCGGTCCGTACTACTGCTCGCCGCCGAATAAGTACGTCGGCACGCTGGCCTGCGCCCCGACCTACTTTGGTTACGGCGATAACGTTGCGTACAACGTACCGTTCGGATCCGTAATCGCGACTCGGGCGGGCACCAAGGCGCCGGGCGTCTATATGTCGCCCGACACTCCGGCGCACGCCTTCAACGGGCCGATTCCGCTCAACGACGATTCGTTGACTTCGAACCGCAACGATACCGGCATTGCGAAGCTCCAGTACACGTACGCGCTAAGCCAGTCGGCCTACCTGCGTGCGTACGGCTACAGCTTCTACTCCGACTGGATGTCGCTGAGCCCGGGCTTCGGCGCGAACGGCGTTGCCGAATATACGCCCTCCGCCATCCCGGCTCAATACCAGCTCGTCACCCACACCTCGGGTGGCGCGCTGGACTTCCAGGATCAACTCAACGACCAAAACCTGGTGAGTGTCGACGGTAACTATACGACCGCCGGCGTCATCCGCTTCAATAACTCCTCGGCGTACTCCGGATGCTTGGGTGCGTGCTCCAGCGGCTCGCCGATCGGCTACATGGCGCCGAGCGGAGGATCGGCTGGATATAATTGCTACGATCCCACGACCGGTGCCAAGGAGATCTGCCTGGCGAACGCCGGCGGATACTACGACACCAGCCTCAAGGGCGTTACGTCCTCGGGTACAAAGTACAACTGCGCGAAGAAGGCAGTTGCCCAGTGCACCGTTATCCCGACCTGGACCAGCAGTGCACAGATAGGTCCGACCGGTTTTGGCGGCCCTGCCAACGCTAGTTGGGACAGCCTCTGGAGCGGAAACGCGACCGGTTCGTACAACACGGTGAAACCGCTGTTTACGAACTTCTCGCTGCAAGATCAGTTCCGTCCGAACGACAAGCTGCTGATCAACGCCGCGATCCGGTACGACAACTTCACCTACGACCTGCCGGATTCGGCCACTGCAGCGACCCAGTTCTACGCCAACATGACCGCTAACTACAGCTGCGTTTATGCAGCAACGAATCTGGTGCTGACACAACCGCTGGCTCCAGGCGCGACGCCACCGGCGCCGACCCAGTACGTCGACGGCGACTGCAATAAGGCCGCCGCGGCATTGCATCTCTCGGGTCCGCATACCGGTTGGGTCCATCCCAACGGCACCACGCAAGACGGCGTAACAGCGCCGAACTTCACGGCCGCCTCGCCGGGCGCGTACTCCCTGAAC
>JBAPZS010000132.1:0-22094 GCA_049285355.1 Candidatus Cybelea sp.
GTATCAGCAATACCCGCCGCCACCGCCCCCGCCTTGTTATCCGGGCTGCTAGCCTGGCTGCTGGAGAACCGACGTCGGCAGCGCGACTTATCCGTAGAGCTGGGCGCCGAACGGCTAACGATTCAGATGGTTAGACCGAAGGTTGAAACTCACAGGGTCGGAACAATTGCCGGTCGTTTTGCTAGTTGCAAAACCAAACGGTCTTAGCGCCGCGTCGCGACGATTTTCGGCCTTCCGTAACACATAGCATCAATAAACGCCGCGCCCGATTCAGCGTACCCGGCTAAAAGGGCCTGGACTTGCTCGTTCCAGTGCGCCTTAGCCCACAGATCTCGCGTTTTCCAGGCCGTGATAATGATTACGGCCTTCCGATCGTCAGCCTCGAAGACGCGGCCTTCCACAAAGCCTTCAAGTCCGGCCACGACGTTTTCAAGTAAGGCCGTGGTTCGATCCGCGAATTCTGAACTTTGCTGCGGGTCGAGCGTCGCAGACAGGATATGGAAGATCGTACGGGCTTTGCCCGCGGTTTGATCATCTGGAAACTGTTCAGCCATAACGGTGATATACGCCGGTGACGGCGCGAGGCGCTCCCGTCGCAGTGCGAACGGCTGGCCACGTCAAACCGAACGTTGCGCAGGCGTAAGCTCGAGAGCTAGAGTCCCGGCTTACGCCTGCAGCGCGATCTAGTCTAGCCCCCGAGGTGCTTTGTGTGCGCCCAGCTGGTTATGCGCCAGCCGCTTGCCGTCTTCTTAAGCGTCACGGTAAGGGACGATCCGGTCTCCCTTACGGTCCCACCCTTTTGATTGTAGTGGTAGTCGAATGGAGCACTGATGTACGCGTTATTTCCGGTCACGAAAACGTGCCACGGCGCGCCGATGCCGCCGGTTGCGTCGGTGATTTGAGCCGTTTTGTCGTAGGCGTTTCGCGCGTTCCACCAATCGGTGCAACCCGTCGCTCCACTGGTTATGTACGGATCGAAGGTGTCAATTACGAAGGACGGGGAATCGCATAACGCCACAAACGCGCTCATGTTGTTTTTGTTCATCGCGTCTATGGCAAGCTTGACGGTGTTAATCGCATCGCTCGAGGGCGACGCGGAGCAGATTGCGGGCGCTGCCGAAAACGCCAGGGCCCCGATCAGGGCCAACCCTGCAAATCGATGTATTCTCACGCTCTCTCCTTTTGAAGCTGCTGCAACGCAGCCCGGGAAGCTGCAACGCAGCCGATAGCAAGGCAGTTTTGCGCACGGCAGGGTTCTCCTCCTAAGCAAGTGTCCCGCGAACCGGCGGTGCCTGCGTACCCCGCAGTGAAGGGTTCGGATCGCGCTGGGGGGTGGGGGCACGGCCCCAGCGTCGAAAAGCGCAACCATCCAAGCATTGGACGCTAGTCGTTGGGGAACGTTACAGATGGAGTTCGGACATTTTTCGCGATGTGCGGCTTCAGGGTCGCGCCGGGTTGGAGGCGTTTAAGATATGAAGAAAACCGTGGCGTTTATCGGCTTTTTACTAGCCACCGCGCTCGGCGCATCCGCGCAAACGCCGATTCACCATGCCGTTTCCAGCAACGCGGAGGCGCAGGCAGCGTTCGATCGCGGACTGCTGGACTATTACGCCTATAATCCGGAAGCCTCGGAGCACGAGTTCTACACGGCGGCCGACCTCGACGAGCACATGGCCATGGCGTATTGGGGTATTGCGCTGAGCAACGCGTCCAATCTCAACGTGCCTGCAACCGACGATCGCGACGATCAAGCGCGATACGCGATCCGGCAAGCAAAGAGTCTCGAAAACTACGCCTCCCCCGAGGATCGACGTTTCATCGATGCGGCGGCAGCGCGATTCGATGCCAAGCCCAAGGCATCGCCCGACATATTGCTGGCGAACTATCGCGACGCACTTCACGGCATTTTGCTGGCCTATCCCAACGATCCGAACGCCGCGGCACTCTACGCCGAAGCAGCGCTCTACGTTGCGGTCGCCGATTCTAGCGATACCGCGGAGACGCCCGCCGAGCGCGCCGCGCGAATCGCCCGAGTCGCGGCGTTGCTGCCGTTCTTCCAAGCGAGCCTAGCGGAATTCCCGAACCACGTCGGCTTACTGCATTTTTACATTCATGCCGCTCAGTTCGCCGAAAGCTCTCCGGCAGCGGTGACGGCGGCGAAACGACTGGCGGCTTTTACGCTACCGCCGGAGGATTCGCATCTCACGCACATGCCCGGGCATACTTTCTTCGACGTTGGCCTGTACGACGAGGCGCTAAAGGTCGGGCAACGGTCGGTCGCGATGGATTATGCCGATTTTGCGTGCTGCCATCCCGGATACTACAGCGCGCCGCGCTATTACCACGATCACAATGTAAGCTTTCTTCTCTATGCCTTGACCGAGACGGGGCATCTATCCGAGGCGGTCGCAGTCGCACGCCGCGAAGACGATCCCGTATTTATTGCCCGCCAGCTCGTGGCCGCGGGGGAATGGCAAGCCGTTTTGGCCGTTCCGTACGTGAGGGGAACATCTGCAATCCCTCCCTTTACGCGAGGTCTCGCCTATGCGAAGCTTGGCCAGATCGCGTCTGCCGAACAATCGCTTTCCGAAATTCCTAAAGATCCTAGCGATGATCCGCATCGCGCCGCCGTATTCGACGCCATGCGGCTCACACTCGGAGCCGAGATCGCCGTATCGAAGCACGATGACGCAGCGGCCTTGCAACTGCTAACGGATGCGTCCGCTTCCGCCGCAAAGGCGAAGAGTTTTGGCGAGGAGACGCCCGCGATGTACTATTACTCGCCGCACATGGCTCTGGCGCAACTTGCCGTCCGCCTCGGAAAGACCGACGTGGCAAAAGCCGCGCTGGAAGCCGAGCTGGTGGCGAGCCCGCGCTCGCCCGCGGCGGTCTCCGCCCTTGCGCGGCTCGAAACATCATCGTCTAACTCTTTTTAGGCACCGTTCAACGCGCGCCGGCGCTCATCGGGACGAGCGCCTTCGACTGATCCAGGGAGTGGTCGTGACGAGCGTTGGCAACGGCCGCGGCAATCGTCGGCATCTCCGCTCCCGTGACGATCTCTTGCCCGATTACGAGGGTCGGAGTGCCTTGGATGTCGAGGTCCTGCGCCAACTGTTTGTTTGCGGCCACCTGTTTTGCGATGGCCGCGATTCCATGTCCTCGTGAAGACGCTGCCAATCGAGACCAAGTCTTTCGGCGGCTTTCCGGATCGAAGCCTCACTCAAGTCTTCGGACGAACTGCGCAGCGCGGCGCGTAGTGCATCGTACCCGCCCTGACGGGCGGCGGCGAGCAGTGCCCGCGATCCTCGTTCGCTTGCGGGGCCGAGGATCGGCAGGTCTTTGTACACGAGTCGAATATTGCGGTCTTTCGCGATAAAGCTTGTGAGCATCGGCGCCAGCTGCCGGCAATAGGGGCACCGCGGATCGTAGAACTCGACGATCGTCGTGACGCCGCGAGGATTGCCCACAAACGGATCGTTCGCGCTAAAAAGAAGGTCTTGGAAGAGCGGTCAGGCGTTCCCACAGCCAATTTGCCGGCGTATCGGCCCACGGGTAAGGCTGCAGTCGACAAGCGTCGAACGTCGACGACCTCGGCTTAGCGTCTTGGAGGGCTGGGGATGGCTCGTTGGAGACTTGCGATAGTCACGCTGGCGGCGACCGCCATCGTATCGGCCTGCGCTGGCGGCGACGCGACATCATCTCCCCCGTCTTTGAGTGCCGTGCCGTTCGTGCTGCCCGGCAACGTTCGTGATGTGTGCCCCGACAACGGAAACCCGCGGATGGCATACTGTGAATCGCTGATTCGGACGGACGTTCCGTCCGGGTCGCCGTCCGGTTACGGTCCGAGTGCGCTGCAGTCGGCGTACAACCTGCCGTCTTCGACCGACGGCAGCGGGCAAAGCGTCGCAATCGTTGATGCGTTCGACGACCCAAATGCGGAAGCCGATCTCTTCACCTATCGCAACAAATTCGGCTTGCCGGTTTGCGACACGCTTAACGGATGCTTCACCAAAGTCAACCAGAAAGGGAAGAAGCACTCTTATCCGGCGCCAAACTCGGACTGGGCAACCGAGATTTCGCTCGACCTGGATATGGTCTCGGCTATCTGTCCGAACTGCAAGATATTACTCGTCGAAGCGAACACCAGCAGCTGGCGCAATCTCGGCAAGTCCGTCGACGAGGCGGTCGCCCTAGGAGCCGGCATCATCAGCAATAGTTATGGCGCGATCGGCAACCGTGCGAAGCCGTCCGACTACGACCATCCCGGCGTTATGATCCTCGCAAGCGGCGGCGACAACGGATACTACGGACATCACAATCAAGAGCCGGCCGACTTACCGACCGTCGTCGCGGTGGGCGGGACGGTTCTTACGCCGAGCAGCGGCGGACGTGGATGGAGCGAGACGGTCTGGGGCGGAACCGGAAGCGGCTGTTCGAAATTGTCGAAGCCGTCATGGCAAACGGACTCCGGCTGCAAATACCGTACCGCGAACGACATCGCCGCAGTCGCCGACCCGGAGACGGGCGTCGCAGTATACGACAGCTACGAGCAATCGGGTTGGCTGGTCATCGGCGGGACGAGTGTGGGGTCGCCGCTCAACGCATCGGTGTTTGCCTTGGCCGGAAACGCTTCGGAGCGCAACGCCGCGCAGTCGTTCTATGAAACCAAAAACCAGAAGTACCTCAATGACGTCACTACCGGTTCGAACGGCACGTGTTCGCCGGCGTATCTCTGTACCGGCGAAGTTGGTTACGACGGACCCACCGGATGGGGCACGCCCAACGGCATCGGTGCATACTGACAGTTCGGAGGATTCAATGGTACTCCACAATCCCAGACTGATTTTTGCCGGCACCTGCACGGCTTTGGCTCTCGCAAGCTGCTCCGGCGGCGCGCCTCCGGGAGTCCCCACCGGCGCGATGGGATGGAGCGCGGCACGTCATGGTTGGATCTCGCCGGCGGCGAGACACGAGAAATTGGTGTACGTCTCGGACTACACCGAGGGCATTATCTTGATCTACAAGCAGGGCGAGACTGGCCAGGGTCCGATCGGAGAGATCACCGACGCGATCGACGCTCCGGAGGGGATTGCAGTCGATAAGTCCGGCACGCTCTACGTCGCCAACCAAGGGAACAACACCGTGACCGAGTACCCCGCCGGGTCGGAGAGCCCGAGCGTAACCTTGTCGACGGATATCACGAAACCGCTTGACGTGTCGGTGGATTCGCAAGGCATCGTGTACATCACCGAGGGTTCGGCCAATACGATCCTGGAGTTCAAGCCCGGCAGCACGAAACCTGACGCAACGGTCTCGCTGATGCACCCCAGCGAAGCGACGAATGTCAAGAACGACGACCTGTACGTAACCTACAACGAGTCGTCGGCCGGCAAGGTAGCGCGATGCAAACCGCTCGCCACCACCTGCAAGGACCTTGGGATCTCCGGCGTGGAGCTAGCGCAAGGGATCGCGATCGACTTGCACGGGGACCTTCTCGTTGGTGACGTCTACAAGGAAGTGATCGACATCTACAAACGCCGGCAGACGATGCCGTTTCGCACGATTGCCGTGACGAACGAACAGCCGGGCAAGCTCGCCCTCAATATCACGGATGCGACGCTCTACATGGCGGACCCGGCAAACTTCGCCGTGCGTTTGTTCGACTACGCGACCGGCGACCAAGAGAGCGCCTTCACCTACGGACCCGCCGACGAGCTCGAGGGCGTCGCGCTCTTCCCCGGGCAGCGGCCCGGTAGATAGGGCGCGCTGGATCTTCGCTTACGCCTTCGTGCAGGTGCTGTCGCCTTCGGTCTTCCAGGCACCGCCCCGCTCGACTTGAAAGAGATCCGTATACATCGTCCCACTCTCAAACGTATAGGTATCGCGGACGTGAACCGTCTTGCCCGATGACGGATCCACGAACGTCCCCGACCAAACGCTCTTCTTCCCCGTATGATGCGTCGATTCTGTTCCATAGCTGCCGTTCGACGCCGACGATGGGTTCCACCATGTCTTCGTCTTAGGCGCGTAAACGATGTAACCCATGGCATCGAAGCCCTTACCCGTGGCGTGGAACGAGAGCGTACCGTTCGCAGAATGCGCGATGGCCGCAGTTGTGGTTGCCGGCCCGCCCATCGACGAGGCGATATTATTCTTGCAGTTCCACGTCCCGATCAGAAAGTCGTAGCCGTGCGGGCCCACGCCGACGCTCGCGGCCGACATCGCCGGCGCCGACTGCGCCATGCAGGGGAGCAGCGCAAGGAGCGCCATCAACGACGATGCAAACCAAGATCTCATATAAAGCCTCCTTTCGGCCGCCGGTTCCAGGCAGACTCGGGCCTTCCTGGGGGTGGTCGAACGTCCGTCAGCCCCGCAAAAGCGTTTACGCGGGGACTGAGAGCTCAACGAGGGCCAGCGCCCAGCCGGCCTCCGTGCGAGTGCGCACCAGGTAGCCTTTTGGAGTACGGTCGTATACTTCGAAGCCGGCGCGGAGCGCCTCGGAGAGCGATCTGAAGACGATGAGTCCGGGCATGGCTGTTTCCTTTCTTAGGCGGCGGGTGAGCTCTATGGCTCAATGCCACCGTACCAGCGCGGCCGAGCGGGCAACACGCACAGTCGCACGGCCAGGTCGCACAAACCCGGCTCGTGCCGGGCATGGGAGTTTGGAGCGTGCCGACGGCAAAGTACCGCGAGGTGGCGCTTCGTAGGTTCCTCGCAAGTCTCGGCCCAGGGCTGATCACAGGTGCGTCCGACGACGACCCGTCGGGGATTTCGACCTACAGCATCGCCGGAGCCGGCAACGGCTATTCGATGCTGTGGGTAATTCTGCTCACGACGCCGATGATGGCGGTGGTTCAAGGTATGTGCGCGCGGATCGCGATGGTCTCCGGCGTCGGGTTGGCGGCCGTTATGCGTCGCCGCCTGCCGCGGTGGATCGTCGCGCCGCTCGGGATCGCGGTCATCATTGCAAACACGATCAACGCGGGCGCCGATTTGGAGGGAATGAGCGCCGCCGCGCAGCTGCTCTTCAAGCAATCGAACTTGCTTTGGATCGGGCTTTTCGGCGCGATCCTGATCTTCATTCAGGTCCGGCTGTCGTTCCGCCGTTTTGCGGCGATCGTCAAGTGGCTGACGCTAGCCCTCTTCGCGTACGTCGTCACGGCGTTCGTCGTTCATCCGCCGTGGCCGCTGGTGCTGCGTCGTCTCGTTATGCCGGAGCTGCACTTCGATGCCATCTGGCTCACGACGCTGGTCGCCGTACTCGGCACTACGATCACGCCCTATCTCTTCTTCTGGCAAGCCGCGCTCGAGGTTGAGGAAGAGGAGCAGCTCGGGCGTAAGACGGAGAGCGAGCGGCGCGGAGCGACCCGGAAGGAGATCTCGGAGATGCACCTCGACGTCAACTCGGGGATGATCTACTCGAATCTCGTGGCCTTCTTTATAATCGTTACGACGGCGGCGACCCTCGGTGCTCACGGACTTCACCAGATCACGTCGGCGGAAGATGCGGCGCGCGCGCTGCAGCCGCTCGCCGGACGTTTTGCAGCGTGGCTATTCGCCTTCGGTATGATCGGGACGGGACTGCTGGCGATCCCGGCCTTCACGGGGTCCTCCGCGTACATCTTGTCCGATGCATTCGGCTTCCGCGAGGGTCTCGACGAGAAGCCCGCGGACGCCCCGCAGTTCTATGCGGTGCTCGTCCTCGGAATGCTGGTTGCAATGGCGATGGGATTTCTGCGCATCGATCCGATCGGCGCACTCTTCTGGTCGGCAGTCATCAACGGCGTCGTGGCCGTGCCGCTGCTCGCCGTTATCGTCGCCCTCGCAAGCGACGCACGCCTCATGGGAAGGTGGGCGAGCAGCCTTACCGCTCGGCTCTGGGGATGGGGTTCAGTCGTAGCGATGGCGTTGGCCGCAATCGGAATGTTCGTCTTTTGGGGAAAATCTTAGTTACGGCGACGCAAAGACCGATGGCGCGACGGTTGCGTTCGGCTTGTAGTTGCTGAAAGTAATCGTTCCGTCCACGCTGTAGCCGGGGAATCGCGCGCTAATATCGGCTTTGTCGGGCAAGCGAAACGTACCGACGGTCGTATACGTCTGATTGAAGTTTAGCGCGCCGCCGTTCGTGTACAACCATGCCGCGCGACTCACAAGGGCGGTAGAGTCGTTGACGCTCAAGGTGACGCTCTTCACTCGGCTCCCTTGCTTTTTTGGAATCATCGAATAGGTAGAGGCGCCGCCGTTATCGGTCAGCGGCGTGATCGTGTACTCGGCCGTCGCTTCGTCGTAGGTCGGCGTCGTCGACGCCAAATCTTTGAAGCGGCTCAGCGCTCCGGAGACGTTTTGAAACACGATCTTTCGCTTCGGCCGAAGATAATAGACCTGGCCGCTAAAGTTCTTGTGATCGGGGATCACGACGTGCAGCGTCGCCGACAGCTGAGCCGAAGCCGTGTACGACTGGAGCGTGGGATTCGGATCGATCGCGCGCCGGAGAAGATCCAGCGAAGCGGTCTGCGCCATCGCGGCGGCCTGCAGCGTAACGACCAGCGTCACCGTGGTTGGAATAGCGAAACGTTTGAACAAAGCCGGTCCTCCAAAAGCTCGAAAAAGACGTGCCGCTATCCTACCGCGCGAGGCGACCTATTCGCAATGCCCCGAAGCGAGCGGCTCTATCGCTTTCACGGCTTAAGGTCCGCTCCGGCGACCGGTGCAGTCGCGTGCGCATTTAGTAAATCCGACGCGGCGCCGAGCGATGCCTCATATAAACCCTCTTGGACGACCCATCGATGCCGCGCTGGATCGAATTCTGCCAGCAGGCGAGGATCGGCAACTACACTGACACCGCGCGTCTGCCCCGGATCGAGCGTAACCTGGCCCCAACCCAGCAACCGCATCTCCGGAGCGCCTGCGCGACGAGTGAGATAGACTTGCGGCGTATCGGTTCCGGCGCGCGACCCGGTGTTGGTTACCTTGAAGCTTGCCGTCAGCGTCTTGCCGCCACTTAACTGCAGCCCGCTGTAACGAAAGCTCGTGTAAGAGAGCCCGTGGCCGAAAGCGAAAAGCGGTGTCAACGCGCGTTTTGTGAAGCGGCGATAGCCGGCATCGCCTTCATCGGGGTAGGTCACCGAAAACGCCGGGAAGTCCACCGCCAGACGATACCCGGTTAGACCGGCCGCCGACAACGACAGCAACTCGTCGAGTCCCGGCAGGTCGGGATGCTCGATCTGCTCGGTTGAGGCCGGAAACGTAATGGGGAGGCGACCGGCGGCGTCGACTTTGCCGAAGAGGATGTCGGCGATCGCGTCGCCGCCGCGTTGTCCCGGATACCACGCCTCCAGGACCGCGCTCACGCCGTCGAGCCACGGCATCGTTACGGGATTGCCGGTCTCCAGAACGACGACCGTGCGAGGATTAGCACTCGCAACCGCGGCGATGACCGCGTCCTCTCCGTCAGGAAGGCTGAGGTCGGGCGCATCCGCACCTTCAACGCTCCACTTCGTCGCAAAAACGACGGCTACGTCCGCGCGTTTGGCGAGCGCGGCCGCTTCACTCGGGTAGCGTCCATCGATGAAGCTGACTGCGGCGCGCGGCGCGACAGCCCGAATAGCTGCCAGCGGCGCGGATCTCACGTAGAACGCGCTCGGCGCATCGTCGCCGCCGATCGGAACGAGCAGCCCGTGGCCGACCGGAATCACTTGCGAGGAACCCCCACCCGAAAGGACGCCGGCATCGGCAAAGCCTCCGATCACGGCAATTCGCCTAGTCGACGGACTCAAGGGCAAAACTCCGTCGTTCCTAAGCAGCACGATCCCGCGTCGCGCTGCATCCCGCGCAAAGTTCGCATGTGCCGCGTAATCGATGGGCGATTGTTTCGGCGGGTTGTCGAACAATCCGGCGGCGACCATGGAGCGCAGGATGCGCGCGTTCATGTCGTTTAACCGCGCTTGCGGGATCGCGGCGAGGTCGAGTGTCGTGCGCTCGAGCTCGGCCGCCGACTCTTGGTCCAGCCCGCTTGCCGCAGCGTCGCGGGCGTGTACCGCTCCCCAATCCGACATTACCCAGCCGCGAAACGCCCAGTCGCCCTTGAGAATGTCATCGAGCAGATGCTTGTTCTCGCACGCATAGTCGCCGTTCACGCGGTTGTAGGCGCACATAACGGCGCCCGGGTCACCACGCTCGAGTGCCAGCTCGAAGGCCAGCAAATCGCTCTCGCGCATCGCCGCTTCGCCGATATCCGCCGAGTAAACGAATCGTCCGGTCTCCTGATCGTTCAGAGCGAAGTGTTTCATCGTCGCAATCACGTGTTGTTCCTGAATGCCGCAGATCATGGCGCCGGCCAGCGTGCCGGTTAGCAGCGGATCCTCGCCGAAATACTCGAAGTCGCGACCGTTGCGCGGATCGCGCGTCAGATTCAGGCCCGGCCCCAACAGAACGTTGAATCCTTTGCGCGACGCCTCGTCGCCGATCGTCACGCCCGCTTGATAAGCGATTTGCGCGTTCCACGTTGATGCGATCGCAAGCGCCGACGGCAACGCGGTTGCGACGTCGCGCCGCCGGACGTTGTCCGGGTTGGCGATGCCGAGCCCGCCATCGGTCTCTTGTAGGGCCGGCACGCCGAGACGCGGTATGCCCGGCACGTAGCCGATCGAGCCGATCGCGCCCGTGCGCGCACCGTTACGAATCGGTTGACCGACCTCTCCGCGCACGAGCTGAAAACGTTCGGCCGGCGCAAGCGCGGCGAGGATCTGCCCTGCCCGAGCATCGACGGCGGCTGATGAAAGCAGCGATCCGCAGAGCGCGACAACGACGATCATTCGCCGCTGAAGATAAGCTCGCCGCAGCGAATGGTGTATCGCACGTCCGTCAGCGCACGGAGGTCGCGCCGCGGATCGCCCTTGAACGCGACCAGATCTGCGTCGAATCCGGCCGCAACTCGTCCGTGCGCGTGCGAGTCTCCGAAGTACGCCGCGGGCACGGTCGTGAGCGATGCCAGCAGCTCGCGAAAACTCATCCCCGCCGCCGCCATCAACGCATACTCTTCGCCCGGATCGTAACCGACGACACCGAGATCGCTGCCGTAGCACACCTTGCCGCCACAATCGAGCCATGCTCGGAGCTGGCCGACTGCCGCTTCGACGATCCGCTCGTTCACCGAGATCCGATCGTGGCGCGAAAAATGCTTCCACAGCGCGAGCGTCGGCGTAAGCGCTACGGGGCGTTCGCGCACTGAGGTGAGGATCGTTTCGTCCCACGCTTCCGAGTGCGGCGTCGTATGCGCGATAACGTCAGCCCCGGCTTTCAGCGCTGCAAGCACGTCCGCCGCGCTGTTGGGATGCACGAAGACCCGTTTGCTCGAGCGATGCGCCTCGCACGTAGCCGCCGATATCACGTCCTCCGGCAGGACCCCGCCGCGCGGCGATGACGCGAAGAGCTTGATGCCATCGACCCCTTGCTGCACCAGAGCGCTCACCGCAGCCTGCGCCTGTCGGGCGTCTTCAATCTCCGGAGCGGGAAAAGGCATGATGCCCATCATCGCGGTCACGTGCGGCGGCGGCAATCCACCGAGTGGAAGAAGCCCGGGGCCGGTCGAGCGGATGCGCGGTCCCCACACTTCGCCCGATTCGACACGGTCCCGAAGGCATCGCGTATTCTCCCAGGGCGACCCGATGTCGAAGACGCTCGTGAATCCATAGCGCGTCAGCATCTCCGCAAGTTGGCGGTTCAGCTCGAATGCCGGAATGGCCGCAACCTCCGCCCACTTGCGCTCGAAGAAATGTACGTGGCTGTTCCAGAATCCGGCCGCGATCGTCAATCCCGAGCAGTCTAGCGTTGGCGTCTCCGGAGGTACGGCCACTTCCGCGCGCGATCCGGCGCCGGTAATCTTCCCCCGCTCGATCAACACGACGCTATCCCCAATCGCATTTTCGTCGGGACTGACGTAGAGCGTGCCGCCCGTCAGCGCGAGAGGCTGGGAGGGATTCACGGCCGGTAGCGTTCCTATCGGCTAAAACAACTCCCTCCCTCTTGCGCCTTCATATACTTTGTGATACAAAGTATATGACTTTGCACTACAAAGTACACAGAAACCGCGCCCGAGGTTCGCATGCTCAAGCGTCTGATTGCCATTACCTTCATCTTCTGCTCGGCGAGCATCGCCTGGATGATTTTGGGGGCGACGCTCGTGGCCCGCACGGCCGATTCCGATTCGCGCCAGCGCGAGAAGCTGACCGCACAGTGGGGAAGCCCGCAGGCACAACTCGCCCCACAGGTCAACGCTCGCGTCGCGATTGATACGTACAACAAGGACAGACGGCGGATCGAGCGCGGCTATGAGGATGTGGCGGTGCCGCTTCGCAGCAGCCGGGTCCTCGTCAAACTCGATCTCGAACAGCGGCGCGACGGGTTGCTGTGGTACAACCTTTACCAGGTTCGGTTTCGCGCGCACTACCGCATTCGCAACGACACGAACGGCCGTCGGCTCTCGGTGCACTTCCCGTTTCCTTCGACGGACGGCACGTATGCGGACTTCTTCTGCACGATCGGCGGACGGCGCTTGGCAGACGCCACCGCGCTCGACCAAGGGTACGTTGAGTTCGATCTGCCGCCCGGCCAAGCGACTTCAATCGATCTAGGCTACCTCTCGCGTGGCATGGGAACCTGGACCTACCGGTTCGGCACCGACGTCGCGTCGATCCGCGATCTTGCGCTAACGATGACGACGAACTTCGATGCGATCGATTTCCCCCCACAGTCGTTGCTGCCGGTTAGCGAAGAGCGGCTCGCGCGAGGTTGGCGCCTGGATTGGCACTACGCGACGCTCGTAACCGGCAACGGCATCGGCATGGCCTTCCCGTATCCGTTGCAGCCCGGCCCGCTGGCGCAGCGCATCACCTTTTGGGCGCCGGTCGCGCTTTTCTTTTACTTCTTCGTGATGCTCGTCATCACGACGCTGCGCAGGATCGATCTCCATCCCATCAACTACTTCTTCTTGGCCGCGTCGTTCTTCTCGTTTCATCTGCTCTTCGCATATTTGGTCGATCGCATTCCTATCGAGGCGGCGTTTGCGATCTGTTCCGCGGTTACGCTCTTTCTTACGGTCTCCTATCTGCGATTGGTCGTCGGGCTGCGATTTGCGGCGCTCGAGAGCGGGCTCGCGCAGCTCGTTTACCTCATTCTGTTCTCGTACGCACTCTTTAACGAAGGCTGGAGCGGCCTTACCATCACGATCGGAGCGATCGTCACGCTCTTTGTCGTCATGCAACTTACCGGACGCATTCGCTGGAGCGAGCGTCTCGCGGCGTGAGCAGGTAACCCTAGCAACGATTCGAAGCTGGCCAGCGTAAATGAGTTCAACGCTAATCGGCGTGATCGCTTTAGGATGCCTCTTCGGCGGCGCGCTCCTTGGGATGCGGCTACGCTTCTCGCTGCCCGGTCACCATCTAACCGATGAATCGCGTCACCTCATCGAAATCGGCCTCGGCATCGTGGGAACGATGGCCGGGCTCGTTCTCGGGCTCTTGGTCGGATCGGCGACCGGATCGTACAACGCGCAGCGTAACGAGCTTTTGGACGCCTCTTCGAGGACCGTTCTCTTAGACCGGCTGTTAGCGCATTACGGCCCGCAAGCAAACGATGCACGGCAGACGCTCCGGGTCGCCGTCGTGGCAACGCTGAATCGCATGTGGCCGCACGAGGGGGTCGGCGGCCCTCAGGTGGATCCGTCGGCCGTTCGAGGCGAGATTGTTCTCGACAAGATCGAAGATCTCACGCCCACGACCGACACGCAGCGCACGATCAAGCAAGAGGCGCTAGGTCAAGCGATCGCCATCGCGCAGGTTCGCTGGCTGATGTTCGAACAGACGGGATCGGGCGTTTCGTGGCCGCTGTTGATCTTGCTGATCTTTTGGTTCACGATCACCTTCACCGGCTTTGGCCTCTTCGCGCCGCAGAATGCCACCGTGAGCGTCGCGCTGCTCCTTGCCGCACTCGCCGTCTCGGGAGCCATCTACGTAATGCTGGCGATGTACTCGCCCTTCGAGGGCGTTGTCCAGCTATCGAGTGCGCCGCTGCGCGAGGCGCTCGCACACCTCGGCGCCCCGCCGTAGCCACGCTTCGAATTGCGATGAGCGGAGGATCGGAATCCTCCGCTCATCGGTGCCTTCGCTTCGAGTAATGGGCAACCAATACGTTACTGGTTGTCGATCCCTCCGGTCACCGACGTCGTATCGCCGATGTGAAGCTGGACGCTGATGACGTGACCCGGAGCCGGCATACGGCGCAGGATCACTTTGCGAGCGTTGAGGTCCACCCGGTCCTGAGCGCCGATGTGATGCATCCACGACGGATCGCGCCACACGATGAGCGGTATGCAGGGCTGGGCCGTGCAGGTGCGATGGAGTTTTCTGTCATCGACCCACAGCGGCTGAGCCTGCGCGATCGGGGCATGAAAGCATGCGCCCTCTCCTAGGCGACGACCCACCGCATACGACGAGCAGTCTAACCCGCCGAGTCGACGGCCCTCGACTGGATTGCTGTACCTCACCGGGATGAACGGGATAACTTGCCGGGACACGATGGCCGAATCGCTCTTCCTAAAGAGGTCCGCCGCGTTGCTCTCTCTGAACAGAGAGGCGGCCTCGCTAGCCTTGGCCGAGCCAATGGTGATGTCGCGCCCAACCCCGAACGTGCCGCCCGGGTGGGTTAGGTGAGGAACAAAGTCGACCGGAATTGGATGCCGCAGACCGGCCACGTTACTGGCCCGAAACAGGTCGGCGGGATTGCTTCCCCGATTCGCGGCGGCCGCAGTGCTGATCCGATGCTCGGCGGCCGGATTACTGAGCCGATTCGCGAGGGTCGGATTGTTCGTCACGGCCAGGGCAGGACCGGTAACCGAAGCGATCAGGGCGGAGCAGATGATGAGCTGACGAGTCATTAATTTCTCCTATCTGGGCTAGGATCGAGGTTAAATCACCTCGACCCCATCATCGCTCCGGGCGCCGCTCCCAACCACGCACACCCGCACAGCCAGCTCGCACAAGTCTCCGATTGTCGGGCGACGGCGAAGGCGGTAGAATAAAGGCCCAGGGGAGCCGCCGCTGGGAGCTTGGAGCATTGGCTTGGACCGTCGCGCAACGCTCGTCCTCAGTCTCGGAGCCGGACTCGCCATCGCATGCGGGTCCGCCGCCCCGTGCCGGTCGCGGTTGGCCCCGGCCGACGAGTACTTTGGCCGGACGCACATGAGCCCGCTCGAGATCACCAATCGGATCGGCGACGCCGAGCGTCATGGCGCCAGTTACGGCGGGCTTATGACCACCCAGTCGGCAATCGAAGATTGGACCCGAAAGTATCCGGACGATCCGTGGATTCCGCAGCGCGAATACCGCATGTCGCACTTGTTCACGCGTCTACATTCCCACGGCGGCGATCTCGAGGCGTCGCAATGCCGCACCTTCATGCGCGCGCATTTTCCCGCCGACAGGTATACGATCGCCGCCGAGCACGAGACCCACGCGACGACTAAGGTGGCGGCAAAGAAGAAACACCACTTCCTCGGAGTCGTCTACTAGAACGCGCTCGAGCTTTCGCCGCCTCGGCTTCCCGGTCGCGCGGTGGTGCGCTCGTGACTAGTGAGTCGAGCAAGTTGCGTGCGACGCGCGTGACGTCGTCTACCGCACGTTCGAAGACGGCCTCGTTTGCCTTCGAAGGACGGGTAACGCCGCTTAGCTTCCGTACGAACTGGAGCGCCGATGCGCGGATCTCGCCCTCCGTTGCGGGCGGCGCAAAGTTATGCAGGGTCTTGATGTTACGGCACATATAATGCTCTCCCGATTCATCGCGCAGCGTAGTGGAACTGCCCCGGGATCCACGCGCACGTGCTTCCGTCGTTCATGACGAATGATTCGCAGCCATCCACATCGGGGTTAAAGTCCGCGTTATGCAGCTTGGTCGCGGGCCAGTTCACGGAGGGTTCCTGACGTGCCGCTGCCCGCGCCTTACCGTTCGAGAACTGTGGCGACTTCGTCAGCACATTCAACGCGGACGCTAGCCGTTTTGCGTCATTCATGCCGGTTGTCGTTCGGGAAACCGCATCCACGTTCCGGCGAGGCGCCGTCGAGCGAGTATGATCGCCACTCATAGCGCCACGATCCTCATTGTTACCGGCATCGTGACGGCGGGGGCTGCCGTGGTCGCCGTCTTCCCCATACAGATATTGAAGCTGGTCTTTGGCATGGAGCCGGCCGATGCGCCGGCCAAACTGATTTCGCGTCACTGGGGTCTGCTCGTCTCGCTGGTTAGATTTCTATTGATCTATGCAGGCTACCATCCCCAAGCCCGCTTCCCGATAATGATTGCCGCCATCGTGGAAAAGCTCGCGATCGGAGGCCTCGTACTCACATCCCCGCTGCGAGGCCGGCTCCTTGCCGTAATCATCGTTTTGGCCGATGCCGCAATGGCGCTTCTGTATGTAGCGATTTTGGGACCAGCATAGGGTTAATCGACCTTAAAAGAAGCTGAACTCCACAATATAGGATTGCCTCGACGCCGCTGCTAACCTAAGAGCCCCAAACATTCGTACCTTCCGAGAGAGGAACCAGAATGCCCAGTCAAAGCGCGCCTAATATCGTCGCGATTATGGCCGACGATATCGGGTGGTTTAACATCGGTGCCTATCACCAGGGAATCATGGCGTCTCGAACGCCGAATCTCGATCGGCTCGCCGCCGAAGGAATGCGATTCACCGACTACTACGCGGAGGCGAGCTGCACGGCCGGTCGCGCGAATTTCATCACGGGTGAGCTCCCAATACGAACCGGCTTGACCACCGTGGGTCAGGCAGGGGCGAAGGTCGGGATGCCGGCCGAAGCGCCGACCATTGCAACGGCCCTCCGAGCGATGGGCTACGCGACGGGCCAGTTCGGTAAGAACCACCTCGGTGATTTAAATGAGTATCTTCCGACCGTTCACGGTTTCGATGAGTTCTTCGGCTATCTGTATCACCTCGACGCCATGGAAGACCCGGCGCACCCAAACTACCCACAGGCGCTCAAAGATACGATCGGTCCGCGCAACATGGTGCATTCCTGGGCGACCACTACCGACGATGCGACGGTCGATCCGCGATGGGGAAAAGTGGGCAAGCAACGGATTGAGGACGCCGGCACGCTGTACCCCGATCGCATGGAGACCGTCGACGACGAGATCCTCGCGCACGCCCTAAAGTTCATTGACGGATCCAAGGCGGCCAACAAGCCGTTCTTCGTGTGGCTCAACCCAACGCGCATGCACGTCGTCACGCATCTCTCCAAGAAGTATCAAGGTATGCGGACGTCGGACAACGGTTGGTCGGAATCGGAGGCCGGAATGGCGCAGCTCGACGACATCGTCGGTGCAGTCATGAAAAAACTCAAGGATGAAGGCCTGGATGAGAACACCATCGTTATGTTCACCACCGACGACGGCACCGAGAACTTTACCTGGCCGGATGGCGGCCAGACACCGTTTGCCGGCGGTAAAGGCACGGTACTCGAAGGCGGGTTCCGGTCGCCGTGCATCGTGCGCTGGCCAGGAAAAGTTCCTGCCGGTAAAGTTGAGAATGGGATATTCTCAGGGATGGACTGGTTTCCAACGTTCGTCGCTGCGGCGGGTAACCCGAATATCGCCGACGAGCTAAAGCAAGGAAAACAGCTCGGCGACCGGACGTACAAAGTGCATCTCGATGGTTACAACCAGCTCGATCTCATTACCGGTAAAGGACCGTCAAACCGGCATGAGATCTTTTACTTCGCCGAGGGTACGCTCGGCGCGGTACGCGTCAACGACTTCAAATACCGCTTTGTAGATCAGCCGAACGGATGGCTGGGCGGTACGGTCAAAGTCGATTGGCCAATCCTAACGAACATTCGACTCGACCCGTTCGAACGAACCGGCATGAGCGGCTCGCTAAACTACTACCACTTCTTCGTTTATCAGTTCTGGCGGTTCGTGCTGGTGCAACAGGTCGTAGGAAAGCTCGCGGAAACCGCAATTGACTTCCCACCAATGCAGAAGGGTGCGTCGTTCAACCTAGAAGCGGTCAAGGCGCAGATCGAAAAGGCTGCAGCCGCCCACGCCGCCGGCTCTTAACTCAGGATTACTCGAGAGCGAGCGTCCATTGGGGGCGCTCGCTCTTATCTCCCGGCGTCACTCCTCCGCGTAACCGTAAATTAGCGCCGTTTTGGTGGTGCCGTCGAAGAGCTCAGCTTCGAGCGGCGCTTGAATGTCTTTGAAAAACTGGTCCGCAAGCTCGTGAGTCTTCTGCTCTTTAGCAGCCTCGCCGCGCATGTGATAGGACCAGCCAAACTCCGCCACCAGTACGTTCAATTTGTCGGTAACGGGACGGGTCCAAACGGCAAGGTCGGCATGAGCAACCGCATTCTTCCCAAACGTAAAGACTCCAAGCCGCGCGCCAATCTCCAACACTCGCGCGTTATTCACCGCCGCGACCTTCGCATTCGGATCGAGGTTGAGTCCCTTGAGGCCGGGAAACAGTTCGATAAGCCTCGACATCGGGGCCTCAAAGTTTTGGACGGGGTAATAGGCGATGTAGTTATTCGAGAAGATGCTCTTTATCGTGCGCGGAGCGTCGCCGCGGATGATCTCCTCCTTGAACTTGATTTTGACCGGTAAGTCTTTCATCGACGAATTCACGTCGAAATCGGCCGACTCGCGAAATTCGGGAGACCGCCGCTTGAACGTCACCTCCCAGGTCTCGTCCGGCCAACCGCTCGATCGATCGCGGCGGAGTCGCAGAATGACGTGGTTCTCGCGGAACACCGCATCGGTCGTATCGAAGAACTGTACTTCGCGAAGCTCGGAGTCAACCCGATCGAAACCTTCGTACTCGATTCCAAGGTCGTCTGCCATTTTCGCCAAACGGGTGTTGAACTCGAGCACCGATCGCTTCGTCGGGAAGCCTTCGGGCTTGAGCAGAAGCTTGAATTCGCGGGCCGTAATTGCGCTTGCCATGGGCCAAGTGTTACGCTGTCACTGCGTCCGCACCTATCTGGAGAAATCTCATGACCATCGAGCAGCAAGCTCCAGCCACACCGGAAACGATGAAACTAATCCCTGCGGGTCGCTTCCTGATGGGCTCGGAACGCTTCTATCCCGAGGAAAGCCCCGTGCACGAGGTCGAGGTTGAGAGCTTCTGGATCGACGCATGCACGGTAACTAACCGCGAGTTTTCCAAGTTCGTGCGCAAGACCGGTTACGTCACCATTGCGGAGCGGCCGCTGAATCCCGCGGATTATCCGGGGGCCTTGCCCGGACAGCTCGTTCCCGGCGCGCTCGTCTTTCGGGCGACGCGCGGACCGGTCGATCTTCGCGATTGGAGCCAATGGTGGGAATACGTTCACGGCGCATGTTGGAAGCATCCGGAGGGCCCCGGAAGCTCGATCGAGTCGCGCCCCGATCATCCGGTCGTTCACGTCGCTTACGAGGACACCGAAGCCTACGCGCGCTGGGCCGGGAAGCGTTTACCGACCGAAGCGGAGTGGGAGTTCGCCGCCCGCGGCGGACTAAGCGGCGCGGATTTCGTCTGGGGCAACGAGATGGAGCCGATGGGAAAGCCGGCTGCTAACACGTGGCAAGGCGAGTTCCCGTGGCAGAACTTCGTAACCGACGGATACGAGCGCACCGCTCCCGTCGGCTGCTTTCCGCCCAACGGTTACGGCTTGTACGATATGGCCGGGAACGTCTGGGAGTGGACTGCCGACTGGTACGTTGCGCGGCGCGATGCCCCAGCCTCGCCGTGCTGCGGCGGCCGCAGCCAGGCACAAGATATCGAAGGCAGTTACGATCCGAATCAACCGCAGTTTCGCATTCCACGCAAAGTGCTCAAGGGCGGATCGTTCTTGTGCGCGCCAAACTATTGCTTACGCTTTCGCCCCGCCGCTCGGTCGCCGCAGATGATCGATACGGGGATGGCCCATCTCGGCTTCCGCTGCGTAAAAGACGGGTAGCCCGGCCGTTCGCCTTCGGACCGGGCCTGGTCTCGGGGGCCTCCGACGCCGACCCGACGACGGTCGCGAGCCTCGCAGTCGTCGGCGCAGCGACCGGGTTCACGCTGTCGTGGCTAGTCGTGCTTCTGCTGCCGATGATCGCGGTGGTCCAGAGCATCGCAGCCACAATCGGTGCGATATGCCCGACGAGCTTTCAAGGTGCGATCCGACGCCACTACGGCCTGACGTGGGCGTTGCTAGCGCTCGTCGCAGTCTTAGCAGTCAACGTGATGACGCTGACCGCCGATTTGGAGGCGGGAGCCGAATCGCTGAAGCTGCTCACAGGAGTGTCGCGCGCGTACTTCGTTCTGCCGTTTGCCGGCCTCGTCGCGTGGCTTCTCGTGTCGAGATCCTATTCGCACGTCGAGCGCTTGCTGTCGTTTCTTCCGCTCATCTTCGTTTGCTACGGAATCAGCGCCGTGCTGGCAAAGCCGGATTGGGGCGGGCTCGCGCATTCGCTTACGTTTCCGCATTTCGATTTCACGACTCCGGTTGCAACCGGGGCGCTCGCGTTGCTGGGAACCACGTTGACGAGCTATGTCTACTATTGGGAGGCGATTGGAGTATCGGAACGCGGGCCGGCGCCGTCTGAGCTGCGATCCGCAAAGGTCGATGCAGCGCTGGGAGCGCTGGCGCCTGGGATCTGCTTTCTCTTCATTCTCGTCGCAACCGCAGCGACGCTCGGCACGAATCATACGCCGGTTCAGACCGGCGCGGATGCGGCCGCTGCGCTCCGGCCGCTGGCAGGCCATGGCGCGACTGCACTCTTTGCGATCGGATTGCTCGCCTCGGCGGCCATCGCCGTTCCGGTTCTCGCCGGCACTAGCGCCTACGTCGTGACACAGACCTTCGGTTGGCCCGGAGGTCTCGATGCACCCATCGAACGGGCGCGAGTCTTCTACGGCGTCCTGCTCGGATCGCTCGCGATCTCCGCGGCACTTGCACTGGTTGGGGTCTCGCCGATTGCGTTACTTTACTGGGCATCGGTGGCCGGAGGCTTGGCGACGCCGCTGACCCTCTGCTTTCTCGTGGCGATCGCACAAAATCGGGCGATCATGGGCGAGAATCGCGTCAGAGGGCCGCTCGTAATCGCCGGCTGGAGCGTGACCGCCGTCGTAACGGCATCGTGTGTTGCCTTTCTCGCATCCGCCATTCACAACGTGTAGGGTCGAGAGCGTTGGTTCGGAAGTCAATCGGGCGCCTGCAGCGAAAGGCCCCGCGCATGGCCGTCCGCGCAAGGGAATCGAAGTTCGATATCTGGGTGGATATCGCGTCCGTGGTTTTGATCTCGGCGGCCATCGTGTTGACCGCATGGTGCGGGTACGAGGCCGCTCGATGGACCGCACTCGAAACGCGAGAATACAACGAGGCTTCTCTCCAACGGGTCGCCTCGGCCGTCGCTTCCGGGCGCTCCAACACGCTCGAGGTCGTGGATGTAACGATGTTTCTCCAGTTTGTCGGCGCGATAGCCGCGGGGCGCACGGACGAACAACAGTTCATCTATCAACGCTTCCGTCCCGAGATGAAGCGGGCGGTGGACGCGTGGCTCGCTACCAAGCCGCGGAAGAATCCGGCCGCGCCGTCCTCCCCATTCTTGATGCCCCAGTATCGTTTGCTTACCACCGAGGAAGCCGCGCGGCTGGACGCCCTATCAACCGCAAGTTTTCAAACCGCCACGAATGCCAACGAGCGCAGCGACACGTACGTTCGGCTCACGGTAATCTTTGCCGCGGTATCGTTCCTGGCCGGCATAAGCACGAAGTTCAGATTTCCAAGCCATATCATCATCGTCGTCACCGGTTTTGGCGCGCTGATCTTCGGCCTCATTCGGACGTTCGAGCTGCCGATTCGCTAAAGGGCTTGTATTTGAATCCCGCCGCGCGTAACTGGTTAAGACGCGACAACACTTGAGGTTTCGCCTCAAAAAAGACGTCGAGAGTTGCCCAGAGGCCGCCATATCGGCGCGCTTGGAGAAAATACTCGTCCAGGTTTACTTGGTCCATCAGGCGACGGCCCGTCGCATTGATCAGCAACCCACGGAAGCCGGTCGGTGAA
>JBAPZS010000133.1:0-4272 GCA_049285355.1 Candidatus Cybelea sp.
CCGTAGGGCCTTTCGTTAAGGAAGTTAACGGAAAGCTCGTTCGCAAATGCTTCAACGTCAAAGAGCGCCAAACCGACGTACTGGTGTGGAAGAATGGCGGCTGGCAATCGGTACTGCTGCACGAGACCGTGATCCCGCCGGGACCTACGGTCGGCGATGCACTGTCCGCTTGTATCTAACCTAAGTTTTAACGGTACGCGATCAAACGGTTTCGCACGTCAATCGGACCGCGTCATCACCGACCAGGTCGCTGGCAACGAGGCGGAGTGTCGGACGGGCGCCTGCGAAGTACGGCTTCCCGCCGCCAAGCACGACTGGGCAAAAGTAAAGATGTCGCAATCTTTCGGGCGTACGAGCGAACCTGACCTCCGTCGGGTTGAGCTTCGGGCGCGAAGGCCTGCGGGCTGACCGCGCGCAAATGTACGGCTCGGCGTGGAACTGTTGCGGTTTTCCGATCTCGAATGCCACTATGGGGCGCGCGAAGTATTCTCGAATCTTAGTGGGTCTTTTAACCACGGCGAGCGCATCGGCCTCGTGGGCCCCAACGGCGCGGGGAAGTCGTCGCTCTTGCGTCTCCTCGCCGGCGTCGACCGGCCATTTGGCGGTACCGTCGTACGGGCAAAGGGCTTGAAGCTCGGGTATCTCGCTCAGGGCGTTGCCGATGAGACCGAGTCAACGCTGCAGGACCTCGTCGACGCTGCGCTGGCTAGAGCGACGCACGAAGAGTCGGGCGTGCGCAACAAAGCGCTGCGCACCATGCTCTCCGCGTTCGGCTTCGCGCCAACGGAATACGATCGTCCGATACGCTCGTTTTCAGGCGGCCAGCGGGCGAAAGTAGCATTAACGCACGTGCTGATCGACGAGCCCGACTACCTGATCCTTGACGAACCGACTAACCATCTCGACGTCGCGACGATCCGCTGGCTCGAATCGTTCGTGTCCAACGACCCCCGCGGTTATATCGTCGTTTCGCACGACCGCTACTTTCTCGACCGGATAGCTACGCGCATCTGGGAGATCGAGCGAGGGCGGTTCCACGCCTACGCACCCGCACGGCCCGCATACACGGCGTACG
This sequence comes from Candidatus Cybelea sp., assembly GCA_049285355.1. GTDB lineage: Bacteria > Vulcanimicrobiota > Vulcanimicrobiia > Vulcanimicrobiales > Vulcanimicrobiaceae > Cybelea. The sequence continues at coordinate 1,076 of JBAPZS010000133.1, forward strand.
TCGCAGCGAAAGACGAGCGGCTCGAGGCGGAGCGGCGCGAATACGAAACCTTCGTTGTCGAGCGCGACAAGCGGCGCAGGACAATCGCTGGTTTGAGAGCGACGCACACCTCCTCGGATTACAGCCAAGTGCGCAGTCGCGAGAAGCAGCTGGCGCGCATCGAAGCGACAACGCGAGCCCCGTCTCCGGCGGCTCTCGAACGCCAGATCTCTGTCCGCCTGCGCCCATCGCGGCGCGCCGGCAGCGGGTTCGCCTTCGAAGCCCGGGGCTTGAGCAAAGCCTACGATCAACAGCTCTTCAGCGGGCTAGCGATCAACGTTGCCCGCGGAGAGCGCCTTGGCATCGTCGGTCCAAACGGTTCCGGAAAGTCGACGCTTCTGAAGATACTTACCGGCGCAGCGCAACCGGATTCCGGATCGGTTGCCTTCAATCCCGCGGCGCAAGTCGCGTACTTCGCCCAGAACTCGCACGATCAACTCGACGTCCGGGAGAGCGCGCTCGCAACCGTGCTGGACGGCGCTGCACTGACCCCGCAGGAGGCGCGCGGACTGCTCGGCCGCATGCGTATTAGCGGCGATGCCGCCGATAAAGCCGTGCGCGATTTTTCCGGTGGCGAGCGGCGCCGTATCATGCTGGCGCGACTGATGGCGCGCGCGGCCGACATCTTGCTGCTCGACGAGCCGACCAACGATCTCGATATCGACAGCCGCGAAGCACTCGAAAGCGTCTTATGCGACTACGAGGGAACGATCGTCGTCGTCTCGCACGATCGCTATCTCCTATCGCGCCTGTGCGATCGGATATTGTGGGTGGAACGGGGCGCGTGGGGACTCATCGACGGCGGTTACGACGTGTACGAGACGGCCCAGCGCGAGCGCGACAAAGCGGTGATTGACCGCGCGGTCGAAGAGTCGACCGTGCGTGCCAGGGCGTCGCGTCAAACGCCGTTGCGCGTACGCTCGCAGCTAAAAGGGCAGATCGAGCGAATCGAACGAGAAATCCAAGGCCTCGATGCTCGCGTCAACGAGATCGAGCTTCTCTTCGAGTCGCCCGAGATCTATACCGACGCGGCCGGATCCAGGGCGTTGAGCGAAGAATCCGCTGGACTAAAAATGCGCAGTCGGGAGCGCGTCATCCAATGGGAAGCGTTGCTACGTCAACTCGAGGCATTGTAGCAAGGCCGTAACGGTGAACGGCGAACGAGTATCGCCATGAAGTGGCGGACTTGGCTCCTCGCACTCTGCGCGTTGGGGCTGGCACTCACCGCTGCGAATGCCGTCACTGATCTGACCGTGAGCGGTTCGCTCGGGCTCTCCGGCACGCCGACGGCTGTCGCGTTTGTCGATCGACTCGCGGTCCGCCCGGGAGGGGCGGCTGCCGAAAGTGGAATCCGAACCGGAGACCTGCTCGATCGGCGCCGGCTTTCGCCAGCCGCGCGCTTCCGGCTCTACGTCGGCGCCCGCGTCGGAGAACGACTCGCGCTGCCAATCGTTCGCAATGGCGTGGAACGCACCGTCACCGTCGTAACGCACCGCCCCGCCGGCCCCGATTGGACTGGGTGGCTGTTTTACGCCGGCGCGGTCTGGATCGCGCTGTGCTGTGCGCTCATCGCGTGGCGGCGGTCCGAAAGCGCTGAAGCGCGCCTGTTGATTTTTTATCTTCTCGGAGTTTTCGTCGTAAGCCAAGGATTGGGCGACATCATCACACCTTGGCCTGTCGTCGACCACATCGCCCTACTCGTGAAGGGCCTGATCTTCGTGCCCGGCTTTGTATTCTTGGCCTTATATGCCGGCTGCTATGCAACGCCCGTTTCGACCGCGCGGCGCGCGCTCGTCGCGCTCGCGATCGCATTGACCGCCATCGCGGCCGCTCGGGGAGTCGTCGTGCGCTTCGAGCTCTGGAATGGGTCGATGAGCCCCTTTACGCCGATTCTCTTGGTCCGAGCAGACCCTCTCGCCCGGCTTTTCGAGGGTGGGGGGATCCTTGCCGTGATGCTCTCCCTGCTGGCGGCATTCAGTGCATCGCGCGGGGCGGAACGTACGCGACTCCTGTGGGCACTCGCAGCCGTGCTTCCACCTTTGATTTGGATCTTCATCGTGCTCGCGGCGGGCGAGCTGTTACCGACCGCGGTGTTCGCGAGCATTTCGGCGATATGGTGGTTCGCGATGCCCGCAATCCTCAGCTATTCGCTGCTCAACCGGCGTCTCTTCGATATCGGTTTCGTCTTCAACCGCGCAGCGGTCTTTACGGGCGTCTCTGTTATACTGCTCGGCGCCTTCGTCCTCGTCGAATGGTTGCTGACCGACTGGCTCGGCACCGCCGGCCACGCCACAAACGTGCTCGTCAGCGGAGGTGTCGCGCTCGCGCTTGGCCTGTCGATTCGCTTCGTGCACGGCCGCGTCGATCGCATCGTCGATCGTGTTTTCTTTCGCAAGCGCCACGAAGATGAGGACGCGATTCGCGCATTTACGCGCGAGGCGCCCTACGTCACCGATCCCGACATCCTACTGCTCCGCGCCACTGAAACGCTGCGCCGCCACACGAATGCAGCGTCGGTCGACATCCTGTTCCGGTACGACGAGAACGATCCCGCGATTCTCCGCCTACGCGCGGATCCGCACGCGCTCGACCTGCACGGCCTCGATACTTCGCTGCACGGCGACATGGCGTTCCCAATGACTGCGCGTGGGCAGTTGCTTGGCGTCGTCGTGCTTGGTGCGCGTCGATCCGGCGAGACGTACGCACCTGACGAGACGTCGGCGATATCGCAACTCGCGGCCAGCTTGGGAGCGGCGCTCGACGTCTTCGCAACTCGAAATGGCAAAGGAACCGTTGAAGGCCACGTTGTGGCTTCGATCGATGCATTGCGCGAGGAGTTGGTATCTGCGGTGACCGCATTAAGAGCAGAGATCGTGGCCGCAAACGAGGGATTACGCGACGAGATCGCGCGTCGGCCCGGCGGTGTCGCACCGGCGTGACGCGTTAACAGCAATTTTTGGTAGCGCCAACGGGAATCGAACCCTTGAATCGGAGTCCCGGCCACTCCCGTCGAATTACCCGATAGTCCTCTCCTGTACGGGTTTTGGCGTTTTCGAATCCCGGCTAGTCCCTTGTAATCCCGGCCAGTTTTGCGTAATCCGTTAGACGGCCGCTAGAGGAGCAGGCGCTTTTTTCTACGCTCGCCCGCGGGGGAATGC
>JBAPZS010000134.1:0-15427 GCA_049285355.1 Candidatus Cybelea sp.
GATCGAGGCCAAGCAGCGCGTGCGTGCGGTCAACGTACCGACCGTCCCGGGCTACGACGGCGAGGATCAGTCGGCCGCGACGCTGCGAACGCAGGCGCAGCGCATCGGGTTTCCGCTGTTGATCAAGGCAAGCGCCGGCGGCGGCGGCCGCGGCATGCGCGTCGTTGAGTCGCTCGACGGCTTTAACGAGGCGCTCGAAGCGGCGAAGCGCGAAGCACTTGCCGCCTTCGGCGACGATGCCGTGCTGCTCGAGCGCTATCTGCGCGATCCGCGTCATATCGAGTTCCAGATCCTGGCCGACGCGCGCGGAACGACGCTCCACTTCGGCGAGCGCGAGTGCTCGATTCAGCGCCGTCATCAAAAGATCGTCGAAGAGGCGCCGTCGGTCGCACTGACGCAGGAGTTGCGGGCCGAGATGGGCGCGGCGGCGGTGCGCGCTGCCGAATCGGTCGGCTACGTCAACGCCGGAACCGCTGAGTTCATGCTGGATCGCGACGGCGCGTTTTACTTTCTCGAGATGAATGCGCGCTTGCAGGTCGAGCATCCGGTCACGGAGCTGGTGTACGGCATCGACCTCGTCCAGTGGCAGCTGCGCATCGCAGTCGGCGAGCCCCTCACGATCGAGCAAGACGACGTAAAGCCGCGCGGCTGGGCAATCGAAACCCGCCTGTACGCTGAAGATCCATCGAACCACATGCTGCCGTCGACCGGAACGATTGCGCGCTGGTCGCCGCCCGAAGGGCCGGGCATTCGCGTCGACGCCGGCGTGACCAGCGGAAGTGAGGTCAGTCACTACTACGATCCGATGCTCGCGAAGCTGATCGCGTTCGGCAGCGACCGTGCCGCCGCGATCGCGCGCATCGAGCAGGCCTTGCGCGAGTGCCGCATCGACGGCGTACGCACGAACCTGCCGCTGTTGCTCTGGATCGTGCGCGACGACGCTTTTCGCGCCGGCGAGACGACGACGAGTTTTCTCGACGAGCGCCTCGACGAATCGATCTTTGCTCCCAGCGCGCCGCCGCGCGAAGCCGTGCTGCTGGCCGCGGCTGCGTTGCTCGTCGACGGGCGCGCGCCGTGGCGGCTCGGGGGTGCCGGCATTCCGCTACGTCTGCAGCACGACCATCGCGTCGTCGAGCTCACCGCCGATGCGCTCGGCACCTCGGGCAGCTGGCGGTTATCGGGCGAATACAACGGGGCGTTGCGCGTTGAGCGCCGCGGCGAGCTCGTTGCGGTCGATTTTGACGGAACCGCGATTTCGGGTGCGGTGAGTTTTTTTGGCAACAAGTTCGACGCTCAGCTCGGCGGGCGAACGTGGAACTTCTCCCTCGCATCGCCGCCCAAGATCGGTGCCACGGGCGGTCACCACGCCGCCTCCGATGGTGCGAACGTTACCGCGCCGATGCCCGGAAAGATCGTCAAGGTTGCCGTCCGAGCGGGCGAGCCGGTCGGAGAGCACGCGCTGCTCGTCGTGCTCGAGGCAATGAAGATGGAGCATCGCATCGAGGCCTCGGCCGGCGCGACCGTCAAATCCGTCCTGGTGAAAGAGGGCGAGATCGTAACCGCCGGCACGCCGCTAGTGGAACTCTCGTGACCAGCGTCGTGTCATCCGGAGTGTCATCCTGACCGCCGTTGTCATCCTGAGCGCCGTTGTCATCCTGAGCGCCGTTGTCATCCTGAGCGGAGTCGAAGGATGACCAAAAACAAACCATGACTTTGCCCAAACACGTTACGCTTTTTGAGATGGGCGCCCGCGACGGGCTGCAAAATGAGAGCGCGCGCATCTCGACCGACGACAAGGTCCGCTACATCGATCTGCTCTCGGAGACCGGGTTGAAGTGGATCGAGGCGACCTCGTTCGTCAGTCCTAAGTCGGTTCCCCAACTGGCCGACGCGGCCGAGGTTTTCGCGCGAATTCACAGGGAACCCGGCGTGCGTTATCCGGTGCTCGTTCCAAATCTCAAAGGTTACGAGCGGGCGCGCTCGGCCGGTGCCGACGCAATCGCCGTCTTCACGGCGGCATCGGAGCATTTCACCAAGCGCAACATCAACATGACGATCGACGAGTCGCTCGCAACGTTTCGCGATGTCGTAAGCGCCGCGAAGCGTGACGGCATCTGGGTGCGCGGCTACGTTTCGACCGCCTTCGGCTCACCGTTCGGCGATATCGTGACGGCGGCGATGGTGCTCGACGTCGGCGTGAAGTTGATGGAGATGGGTTGCGACGAGCTTTCGATCGGCGATACGATCGGCGTCGGCGTTCCGAGCCAGGTTGATGAGCTCATACCGCTGCTCGCGAGCGAGATTCCGCTCGATCTCATCGCGATGCACTTTCACGATACGCGGGGTACGGCGCTTGCAAACGTCTATGCCGCGTTGCTGCAGGGCGTCGCGAAGTTCGACGCCTCTTCCGGCGGCTTGGGCGGCTGCCCCTACGCCCCCGGCGCGACCGGCAACGTCGGCACGGAAGACGTTCTGTACCTTTTACATCAGATGGATATCGAAACGGGCGTCGATCTCGAAAAGGTGCGTACGGCGTCGCGCTTCATCGCCGGCGTGGTCGATCACGCGCTCACCAGCAAAGCCTATCAGGCGATGGAGGCAGCCGCAGCCGCTTCCGTCTCGCGGTTATAAGCCCGTAACTGCCGATCGCGAAGCCCGCAACACGCGGGGATTTTCTTAATGCCCTGTCGAATTTGCGACCGCGATGATCATGATAGTCTCGCAGTTATTCCTAGCTGTCTCGCTGACGTTACCTGCGTCCTTTGTTGCGCCGAAGCGCTGGATCGCGAAGAGTCCGCCGGCGGGCGCGCCGATCAATTTTATTTGGCTCTCGCCACACTTTGGCGTCAATGGAGATGGTGAGAACCTTTCTGTATTGATTTATCCAGTTTCGGCTGCTGCGACGCTTGATGCAGAAGTTCACCGCGCGATCAAGGACCTGTCGCAAGACCGCATGATCGTCAACTCCCATACCGAATCAACGTGCCACGGTCGGCAAGCAGGTTGGACGTTCGAGGCGCGCCTTCCAATGCCGAATGGCAAGGTCGTCTCTCAGGTCTACCATGTGACGATTGTTGGCGGGCGAGCCTACACGTTCACCTTCACTCATGCTGCCGGTGATCGTATCGCTCAGGCAATCGTCAACTCAATACAGTCGATTTGCCCGAGCAATAAGCCCAGCTAGGCTCAACGTGACATCCCATTTACCGTGAATTGATAGAGCGTCTTTGCGAACGGATCGTTGACTGCGACGTACTTACCGTCCCACTGGACCTGACCCGGAAACTCGATGGTAGCGAAGTCGAAGTACTTAGGGTGACACCGGGGAGGCTAGCGTCGGGCGAGTGGGATTACGAAGCGCGTTGCGGTGTGGGAGTCGGTGTAGGCGCTAATCTTGTTGTCGACGAGCCCGGCGGCAATTCCGGCCGAGCGTACTTCGGCATCGGTCGGTGATGCGCCGCGGCCCTTCGGGTGGAAGACCCATAGCGAACCGTTTGCTTCGAGATGCGACGCCGCGCGCTTGATGCGTACGAGATCGCGCGGTGCGTCGATACGAACGAAGATGATGGCATAGCGGGTCCGTAGCACCTGCGAGGCGCCCTTTGCCAGGCGCGCGTTGAGTTCGACGGTGAAGCCGTCGTCGTGGGAGCCGACCAGCGCAACGCGCGCTTCGGCAAAAACGCCGAGCTTGTCGAAGAGCGAACGCCCCGAGTAGTCACGTTCCGTTCGATCGCTCATTCGAAGCCGAGACTCTTAGGCTTGGGCGGAATATCCGTGAACGCCATCGGTCGATCCCACCAGTCGTGCTTCCGCGCCCGCAGCGTCGCTTCGCTCGGCGGCGGAGGCAAACGCAGCTCGAGCGCGCGGGCATACGCGTCGAGGTAGCGGTCGATCATGCGTTCGAGGCTGAACTCCCGCTCGACGCGGGTTCGGCACGCGCGCCGGTCGAGTCCGGCCAGTTGCTGTACCGCTGCGACGGCATCCTCAACGGAATCACACAAGAAGCCGGTCACGCCGTCGAGTACGATCTCCGGAATCGAGCCCATCCGCGCGCCGAGCACCGGCGTCCCGCAAGCCATCGCCTCGATGAGCGTGAGGCCGAAGCGTTCCGGGCGTGTCGTCATATGCACGAGCGCAAGCGCATTCCCGAGCAGCTCGTTGCGCTCTTCGGCTTCCACGGCACCGAGAAACTGGATCCGATCGCCGTCGATCTGCGGCTCGATCAGTTCGTGAAAGTAGGCTTCATCCTGTGGAATTGCCGCAATCTTCAAACGCATGCCCGCACGTCGCGCGACCTCGATCGCAAGATGCGCGCCTTTCTCGGGATGAAACCGGCCTAGGAAACACAGATACTCACCCGGCTTATCCTTAAAAGTAAACTGCGACGGATCGATGCCGTTGTACGTCGTCGCGAGATACTCGAGACCCGGATCGCGGTCGGCGTTCGAGATCGAGCAATAGAAGCTGCGCCACGCGCTCGCGTAGTAGGCGGCGAGAATCTGCGGCGATGAGAAGCCATGGATCGTCGTGACCATGGGCGGCGCCGTCGAGCTCTGCGCGTACGTCAACGGTTTCCAGTCGAGATGGCTGTGAATGAGATCGAACTCGCCGGCCCGCCGAAAAAGCTCGGCGACGTGCAGCGCGGTGAAGACCTCGCCGTTAAGCGCCGGATCCTCGTTGAGGCCGACCGGAACGACCGAGACGAGCTTGCCTTCGAAATTCGAGTTAGCCGTCGCAAACAGCGTCACGTCGAGCCCCCGCCGTCGCATGCCGTCGGCAACGTTGAAAGCGATCTGCTCCCACGGTCCGTAGCCGGACGGCGGAGCCGGCCACGAGATCGCGCCGAGCACCGCCAGCCGCAGACCGCGCAAACTCACAGCGGTTGCTCTTACTTATCGTCGTCGACGATGCGAGTGTCGCGCTCCTCAACGGCAAGGTTGAAGTGCGTGCGCTGGATCAGCCGCTCGATCGCGAGCTCCGAGAATGCGGGCACCGGCGCGGCCCGTGTATAGTCGAACATGTCGCTGAGATCGTTGTCGGTGACGTCGCGCTGCCCCAAGTTGCCCAGCGCCCAGTTCGTCTCGATGAACTTTGTAACGGCGGTCGATTCGCGGCGCGTATGCGAGACGAACGGCATCGCGCTCGGATTATTCGGGTCGTAGTTCGAGCGCGCCCACGCCGAAAGCACCATGATCGGGATACGAAATCCCCATGTCGTGCCGTTGGGCCCCGGCGGCGGAGCGACGTGATCGTACCAGCCGCCCGAATCGTCCCAGGTCACGAAGATGGCGGTATCCTTATAATAGTTGCACATCGCCGCCGGCGCGTGCCGGCTCTGCACGACCGCCAAGTAGATCGAGCCGACCCAGCCGGGCCCAGCCGCGCTTAACGTGCCGGCGTGATCGGAGTCGAGCGCATTGGGCATCGCAAAGGCGACTTGAGGCAGTTTACAGTTCGCGATGTCGCCGAGAATTCTCCCCGACGGCGTAACGACGTTGCGCTTCCAGTCCGGTCCGTAACGAATTTTGCGAAACGCCTCGTAAACGTTGACGGCCTGATTTACCACGTCGTTATACGCTCCGGTATAGTACTTCCAGCTGACGTGTCCGGCGTCGAGCAGATCGCCGATCGTCGGCTGGTCGAAACACGGGAATATGCCCGGCGTGATCACCTCTTCTCCCGCTCCGAAGATCGGAACGGTCGTGCCCGGCTTGGCATCGCACCCCCAGATGTTGCTATTCGGATTGCCTGCGATGCGGCTCTGCGCGGTCGCCATCGTGTAGTGGCTCGGGAGCGTCGGGACGAGTCGCGGCGCGAAGTTCTCGTCGGCGAGTGCATAGCGCGCCGCAAGGAGATGATAAATCGTCGTCTCCGAGTCCGGCACGAACGCATACGGAAAATCGGGCGGCGGCTTTACCCATCCAAACGCCTCTCTGACCCGATCGTCAGCGAACCCGTCCATCTTCCCGCGATTCCACTCAGCAAGCAGCGCCGCGTGCGAGTGGCTGGGATCGCCGGGATCCTCGAGCGGCACCGGCTTGAGCTGGATCTTTCGCCCGTCGACGTTGGCGGTCTGCGACGTCTCCGCGCCGGGATACGGGTCGCCGTGCGCCAGAATTGACGAGGCGAACAGATCGTCGAAGGTGCGGTTCTCCTGAACGATCACGATGACGTGACGAATCGGGCTGCCGACCACGGGCAAGCCGAGCAGCGTCGGATTCGCGCTCGAGGGACTCGTCACGCCGCTCAAACCGAGCACCGCCACCACGGCCACGACGCGTCGAATCATTGGATCCGGCCGCCCTTAAGCACGAGCTGCGGCTCGCGCAGCGCGCGCACGTCCGCTCCCGCGTCGCCGCGCAGCAGCAGCAGATCGGCCGGCTCGCCGATCGCGAGAATGCCCTTGTGCAAACCAATGAGCTCGGCCGCGACGGCGGTCGCCGCGTGCAGTGCCTGCTGCGGCGTCATCCCGAGCAGCGACCACATCAGCTCGACCTCCTGCCCGTAATCCTCATGGTAGTTATACGGCGTGCCGGCATCCGAGCCGCCGGCAATACGCACGCCGCTATCGTAGGCCTTGCGGATGTTGTTGAGCATCGCCTCGTTAAGGCCGCGCGCTTTCTTGACGATGTACTCCGGCTGCGCGCCGTCTTCGATGTGGGCGAGAATGCAGGTTGGGGCACTCAGCGTCGGGACGAGATAGACGTTGCGTGCCTTGAAAAGCTCGATCGCTTCGTCGTCGAGCATCGTTCCATGCTCGATCGAGTCGATGCCGGCGCGCAGCGCGTTTTTGATGCCTTGCGTTCCGATCGCGTGCGCCGCGACCCGCAAGCCGTGACGGTGCGCCTCATCGATCGCGGCGCTCAGCTCCTCGGGCGTCAGTTGCGCGTTGCCCGGTACCGCGCCTTTGGTCAGCACGCCGCCGGTCGCGATAAGTTTGATGCAGTCGGCGCCGGCCCACATCTGCTCGCGCACGGCTTTGCGCGCGTCCCACGGCGAATCCACTGCGCGGCCGATCGGCCAGCCGTGACCGCCGGTCATACAGAGCACCGCGCCGGCAGCGCGCATGCGCGGACCCGCGATGCGCCCCTCTTCGATCGCATCGCGAACGTCTTGCGCGATGCCGTTGGAGCTTCCGACGTCGCGAATCGTCGTGATCCCGGCTTTGATCGACTTGCAGGCGTTCTCCACCGCGCGCAGCAGCCGCTGATTGCGCGTCGTCGTCGCGATCATGCCCATCATGTCGGGCTCGCCGCTGCCTTCGAGGTGCGCGTGCGCGTTGACGAGTCCGGGCGTGACGCACGGCGCTTCGAGCTCGCACTCGCCGCTCGCCGCGCGAAGCTCGGCGATGATTCCATCGTTCACGACGACGTCGACGTTCTGTTTCGGCGGCTCGAGCGTGCCGTCGTAGAGAACTCCAGCCCGGACGATCATCGCGAAGCTATTGCGTGCGGCCTGCGGGCAAGTCCTTTAGCGGATCGTGAAGCTCGTCAGGCTCGTGATGCCGTTGATCGTGAGCTGCACGGCGATCGCCGCAACGAGGATGCCGACGATGCGCCCGACCGCATCGACGCCGGTCTGTCCGAACCATTTGGTCAGTCCTTCGGCACCGCGCATAAAAAAGTAGGTGATGAAGATAACGATCGTCGCGCAGACCGCGAAGATTCCGGCGTTAAGCTCGGGATGTGCCGGGGTGGGATAGACGAGGGCGACGCTCGTGGTAAGTGCGCCCGGGCCCGTGATGATCGGGATCGCCAGGGGAAAGACCGATGGATCGCTCGCCGGCAGCGGCGAGGTCTTGGCGCGATCGGCCGTCTGACCGGCGGTATCCTGGGCGAAGACCATGTTGAAAGCGACGCGCAGCAGCAGCAGACCGCCCGCAATCTTGAACGCTCCAATCTCGACGCCCAGCGCCTTGAGCAGCGCTTCCCCGATAAAGGCGAAGACCATGAGCGAGACGCCCGCAACGATCGCCGCCCGGCGCGCGATAACCGCCTGATCTTCTTCCGAACGCCCTTCGGTCACGGTGACGAACGCCGCGGCGGCCTGGATCGGATTGACCATCGCCAACAGCGTGATGAAAACGTAAAAGGTCTCGTCGAGCCAAATAGGCATTATGCCGACCAGTTCAGTTTGGCGTGCGCCGCTTCGGCGCGAGCGATCGCAGCGGCGTCTACCGGGCCGTCGACGAGCATCGTGAAATGCCCCATCTTGCGCCGCGCGACGGCATGGTGTTTGCCGTAGACGTGCAAGACGATCGACGGGTCGCGCAACAGCTCGGCAACGCCGGCGAGATGATCGCCGGTGCCGTCGCCCAGCACGTTCATCATGATCGCGTTGGCGAAGAGGCGCGGTGGCGAGAGCGGTAGATCGCAGATCGCGCGAACCTGCTGCTCGAACTGCGAGCATGGAGTGACGTCGATTGTGTAGTGACCGCTGTTGTGCGGGCGCGGCGCGATCTCGTTGACCAGCAGCTCGCCCGATGTCGAAAGGAAGAACTCGACGCAATAGGTGCCGACGATATCGAGCTTTCGGCCGACGATCGCGGCTCGCTTCGCGGCCTCGTCCGCAATCGCCGGATCGACGCGGGCCGGAGCGATCGTCATCGCGAGGATGCCTTGGTCGTGCGTGTTCTCGGCAACGGGATAGACGACGAGCTCGTCGCGCGCGTTGCGCGTTGCGATTACGCTCAGTTCGCACGCCAGCGGCACCATTGCCTCGAAGATCAGCTCGGCGCCGCCGGCCTGTGCGAGCGCTCCGCGCGCCGCATCGAGCGAATCCGCGCGCCACTGCGATTTGCCGTCGTAGCCGCCGCGAACGGTCTTTAACACGGCGGGAAAGCCGACCGTTTCGGCGGCGCGCAGAAGCTCGCCGGAGTCGCGCACGCGCGCGAAGGCCGTCGTCGTCAGACCGGCTTCGCGCGCAAACTCCTTTTCGAGCAGCCGGTTCTGCGTAACGTGCAGCACGTGGCTGCCGGGCGCGACCTTATGCGCGAGCGCTTCGAGGTGGCGAACCGAACCGATATCCACGTTTTCGAACTCATAGGTGACGACGTCGGTGCGCCGGCCCAGGGCTTCGATCGCCTCGAGATCGTCGTAGGCGGCAACGATCTGCTCGTCGGCGACCTGGCCGCATGGGGAGTGCTCGTGCGGATCGAGCGTTACCACCTCATACCCCATCCGCTTCGCGTCGAGCGCGAACATGCGGCCGAGCTGTCCGCCGCCGATCATACCGATCGTTTCGATCGCTTTCAATCGAGCTTGCTGGACGCGGCCGTCTCGTGCATGCGCGCGACGTAGGCGGCGAGCCGCTCGGCGACGCCGGCATCGTGCAGCGCAACGATTCGAGCGGCAAATATTGCGGCGTTGACCGCGCCGCCGATGGCCATCGTTGCAACCGGTACGCCCGGCGGCATCTGCGCGATGGAAAGCAGCGCGTCGAGACCGCCCGCGCGAGCCGAGCCGACCGGAACGCCAATCACCGGCACGAGCGTCTTCGAGGCCGTCATGCCGGGCAGATGCGCGGCTCCGCCCGCGCCCGCGATAATCGCCGCCAGCCCGCGCTTCGATGCCGAGGCCGCATACTCGAACATTTCGTCGGGCATACGATGCGCCGAAACCACACGGACTTCGCAAGGGATCTCGAGCTCGTCGAGCGTGTCGCGCGCGGCCGCCATCGTCTCCCAATCCGAACGGCTGCCCATGATGATCCCGACCACCGGTGCGTCGCCTGCCTGCGCCATCGCAATGCGCTTCGCCAAAACGCAACGGTGTCATCCTGAGCGGAGTCGAAGGACATCGCATGTCGCGTTTTCTCTTCGGCATCAACTATTGGCCGCGCCGCAGCGCAATGTATATGTGGCAACGCTTCGATCCGGGCGAGATCTCGGAAGATATGGCGCGCATTAAGACGCTCGGATTCGACGTCGTGCGCTTCTTCTTGATGTGGGAGGCCTTCCAGTCGGAGCCCACCACGATGGACGCCGGGGCGTTGCGGCGCTTCGACGCCGTCATGGACACGATCGCCGGCGCCGGATTACAGGCGATGCCGACGCTCTTCTGCGGTCACATGAGCGGCGTAAACTGGTTGCCGGCGTGGACGTTGGAACCGCAAACGGCGGAGAGCCGGTTTCGGACGATCAGCCGCGATCGCGTAGTCGAGGGAACGATCGGCGATTTCTACCGCGAACCCGCGTTGTTGCGGGCGCAGCTGCTCTTTGCACGACGGGTCGGCGAGCGAGCGCGCGACAATCCCGCGCTGCTCGCTTGGGATCTCGGCAACGAGTTCTCCAATCTTCGCCAACCGCAGACGCCGCAAGCGGCGGCGCAATGGAGCCTGCAGCTAACCGAAGCCCTGCGCGATTCATCGGGAGCCGGTTCGACTGGGGGGATGCACGGCGAGGATCTCGATAAAGATCGTAACTTGCGGCCGTCGAGCATCGCGCAGCCGTGGACCTTCGCAACGATGCACGGCTATTCGGTATACAGCGGTTTCGCGCGCGACCGGCTCGACACCAACGTCGTGCCGTTTCTCTGCCAGCTGCAGCAGTCGTTTAGCGGGAAAGGCGTCCTCTTTAGCGAGTTCGGCAATCCCGCGTGTCCGCCCGGCAGCAGTCGCGTAAATGGCTTTGCGTGTCTGGACGAAAACGAGATGGCGCAGTACGGCAAAGGCGCAATCGACCGGCTTCATGCGCGCGGTGCGCTCGGCGCGTTTTGGTGGTGTTGGGCCGACTACGATCTCGCGCTGGCAACCTTGCCTCCCTTCGACCGCGCGCCGCACGAGCTGCGTTTTGGCATCGTGCGCAGCGACGGTACCGAGAAACCGGTCGCGCACATGCTCTCGCAGTTTGCGGGCGAGGGACGCGTCGTAACCGATGCACCGCCGCCGATTGCGCACGAGGCGCAGCACTATGCCGGCCTTCCGCAAAGCATCGAACGCGAGTATCGCGAGTACTGCGAGCGCTATGCCTGAGATAACGCGCTCGATCGTTGTGACCGGCGCGAGCGCGGGAATCGGCGCGGCGCTCGCGCGCGCCGCCGCGGCCGCGGGGTACGCCGTTACGGTCGTCGCACGCCGCGCGCAGCGGCTCGAGGAGGTTGCGTCCTCGATTCGCAGTCAAGGCGGGAAGGTCGTCGCGCTGGCGGGCGACGTCACCGCCGATACGATGCCCGAGCGAATCGTTGCGACCGCGACGGGGGCCTTCGGGCGCATTGACGTTGTCGTGAACAACGCGGGTGCCGGCGCCTTCGGGAGGCTGCTCGATCAGAGCGACGCCGCGATCGAGTCGCAATGGCGGCTGCACGTCACCGCGCCGCTGCGACTCGCTCGCCGCGCGCTCCCGCATCTCGAAGCAACCCGCGGACAGCTCGTCTTTATCGGCTCGGGCGCGGCCCGCGTACCGCTTCCGAACTATGGAGCCTACGCGTTGGCGAAGGCAGCGGTTCGAGCGGCGGCGATTCAACTACGGCGCGAGCTGCGCGAGCGCGGCGTCGCGGTTACCTACGTCGATCCCGGATTGGTCGCAAGTGAGTTTCACACGGCGATGGGCATCGAGCGCGAAAGCTCGGTTCCCGCGGCTTCGCCGCAACGCGTCGCACGCGCGATCCTTCGCGGCATTACACGCCGCGCGGCGGTCGTCAACGCCGTTCCGTGGCAGACCGCCGGCGCCGCGCTCGGCGAGTGGCTCGGCGCGCTGAGCGATCCGGTTATCGTCGCGCGCTTCGCTGCGCAAAAGCCGGAAGCCGCACCGGTACCGGTCGAGGCTGCGGTTGTCAAGGAGAGTTCGTTCGCGCAGGCGCTCGAGCCGGTTGCCCGGCGAATGGAGCGCGTTAAACTTCCCGCGCGATTCCTGCACGACGCGCTCGTGCCGGGTACGACGCTCGAGCTCAACGATCTGGCGATGCGCTGGGCCGGCATGCCGAACAAGAACGAACGCGCCGTCATGCACGAAGCGCTCGACGCGCTCGCATCCGGCGGCTTTCTCGAGCCGGCGACCGGTGAAAGTTGGAAGGTTCTGCGCGAAGCCGACTAAGCGCGCCGCAGATATTTAAAGCCGAGCGAAGCAAAGAAGAGCAGCGTCGCCAGCAGAACGATCGTCGCGCCGCTCGAGGCGCGCACGTAATACGAGAGGTAAAGGCCTCCTTCGGTGCTCGCCGCGCCGAAGAGTGCGGCTAATGCCATCATCGGCGAGAAGCGCGAGGTAAGCTGATAGGCGGCCGCCGCAGGCGTAACCAGTAGCGCCGCCACGAGCACGATCCCAACCGCCTGCAGCGCAACGACGATCGTAAGCGCGAGCATGACCAAGAGCGCGTACTCGTAGGCCGGCGAATCGATACCCCCGGCCTGCGCGACGATCGGGTCAAACGTCGTGTAGAGGAGGCCGCGGTAGAGCACGACGATCGTCATGCCGACGACGATGCTCAATGCCAGGATCAGCCAGAGATCCTCCGGTTGCACCGATAGAATATCGCCGAAGAGAAAACTCTGCAGGTCGACGGCGTAGCTGCGCTGCTGGCTCATAAGGAACACACCGAGCGCAAACATGCCCGTGAATAGTACGCCGATGGTGGTATCGAGTGAGATGCGGCCACGGCGATGAACGAAGCCGATTCCGAGCGCCGTCACCACGGCGACGATGCCGGCACCGATATAGAAGTTTGCCCCGCGCAGATAGGCGATGACGATTCCGGCAAACGACGCGTGGGCGATGCCGTCGCCGATGAACGAGAGCTTGCGCAAAATGACGTACGTGCCCATCGTCGAGCAGAGCAGACCGACCGCGAGCGCCGCAACGAATGCCCGCTGCATGAACGCGTAGTGAAACGGCTCCGTTAAGATTTCCACGGGCTAGATTCGGATTTCGGGATGCGCGGCGTGCGCGGCATGCGGTTCGTGATCGTGACGCAGATGGCCGTGCGTATGCGTGTGTTCGCGGATCGCGCTGTAGGCGCCAGTCTCGACGACCTCGCGCGGGGTGCCGAGCGCGAGCACGCGCCGGTCGAGCACCAGCAGCCGATCGAACCAATCGTCAACCCGATCGAGATCGTGGGTTGCCATAAGCACCGGAAGCCCGCCGGCGACGAGCTCGCGCACGATCTTGCGCAGCGCCTCCTCCGTTGCGGCGTCCACGCCTGTCGTGGGCTCGTCGAGCAAGAGCAGTTTGGGTTCCTGCGCGATCGCGCGCGCGACGAAAGCGCGCTGCTGCTGGCCGCCCGAGAGGTTGGCGATGCGACGGCCCGCGAGCTCGTGCATGCCGACGGCCTCGAGTGCGCGACGAACGATTGCGCGATCGTTCGATCGGAAATGCTGCCAAAAGTGCAAGTGCGAGAAGCGTCCCATCGCGACCACATCCCACACCGTCGCGGGAAAAGACCAGTCGACCGCCTCGACCTGCGGTACGTACGCGATCGTTCCCGCCGGAAGTACCCGCGGCGCGTGCCCCAGCACGCTCAGCTCGCCGCCGGAAGGCATTAAGAGACCCGCGATCGTTTTGAGCAGCGTCGATTTGCCGGAACCGTTGGGACCGACGATGCCGAGCGCCTCGCCGTAGTGTACGCTAAATGAGGCATCCACGAGCGCCGTGAAGTCATCGTAACGCACGCTCAGCTTGCGAGCGACAACCGCATCGCTCCCGGTGTCATCCTGACCCTTCGATGGGCTCAGGGCTGCGCTTCGCGCAGGCGCCTTCTTCATTTCAAGGTCTGCACGATGACGTTGGTATCGAACGTCAGCATCGCAACGTAGTTTGCAACGCGCGGGTCGGTGCCGACGGAATCGTCGTACAGGTCCTCGACGACCTTGATACCGGCGCCCTGCGCGATCGAGTAGAGAATCTTTGGGCTGTACTCGGGCTCGCTAAAGACTCCGCGAACGTGGTGCTGCTTAGCCAGATCGATGAGCTGCGCGACCTGCTGCGGATTGGGCTCCTGGCCGGGATTGCGTTCGACGAACCCGAGCGTCGTGATGCCGAACCGGTCGTTGTAGTACTGCCACGCGTTGTGGAAGACGATCATATAACGATGCGAGGGCGGAACCGTCGCGATCTGCCGCCGGATCCAAGCCGTCAGCTCGTCGAGCCGGCGGTCGTAGCTCGCAGCGTTGCGACGATACGCCTGCGCATGCGGCGGATCGACCGCGATGAGCGCCTCGCGAATCTTTGCGACGTACTGCTTGGCCATCACCGGATCCATCCAGAGATGGGGGTTGAGATTCTTAACCGGCAGGCCTTGCGCACATACGACGACGCGTAGATTTCGCGTGCTCGCATCGCGCAAGAGACGATCGAGCCAGATTTCGAGGCCGGCACCGTTTTCAACGAGTACCTGCGCGTCTGCAACGGTCGCGACGTCTTGCGGCGCCGGCTGGAAAGTCTCCGGCGAAGCGCCGATCGGCACGACGCTCTTCACGGTGACGTACTCGCCGCCGACGCCCTGCACGAATGAGTTCAGCGTCGAGATCGTGGTCGCGACCGCAATCTTGTGGGGCACCACCGTGCCACCGGGAGGCGCCTTGTGCGCGCAGGCCGAGAGCGCGAGCACGAGCACGCCCGCGACTATCTGCAGGCGCGACATCTTCCCAAAAACTCGATCGCGTGCGCATCCAGCTCGAATCCATGAAACGCGCGCAACGCCTCGGTAAACTGCTCCATCGCGGCGCAATCGACGTCTTCGACGCGTCCGCACGACCGGCAGATTGCATGGTGATGATGATGCGCGGGCTCGCAGAGCATATAGGTAACCTCGCCGTCCGCGTCCGCGCGCGCCGCGATGTCGCCCTTGCTCTGCAGGTGATCGAGCGTGCGATAGACGGTCGAGAGCGAAACTCGCGCCCCGGCCCGCTTGAGCCGCTGATGAATTTGCGCGGCCGAAAGAAAGCGCGGCTCACGCGCCAGCACCGAGGCAATGCGCTCGCGCGGGCGCGTTACATAATCCGCACGGAGGCCCATAGCAGTCGGATCATTTGCGAACTATTCGCAAAAACCTTCCCGTTAGCTGCTTGGTGAGGCGCTCGGCGACGGGCAGGTCGCCGCCTCCGTCTTGGCCTGCGCGTGGACTTGATCGCGCCAGTAGGCCGAGGTCTCAGCCCAGGCGGGCAGCGTTAAGCCGACGGCCTGCGCGCCCGTCTGAACCCTCGGGATCACATTGGTAAAGATCGCCGGCACCGATCCGCCCGAATCGTTGACGACTTTGGCCATCGCCAACCACGCATCGGAGAGCATCATCGTTGGAAGTGCGCGGGCGCCGGCCGGGCACGATGCGTTCAAACGCACGCCGAGGTCGGCCTCGAGCACAAGCGCCCATGCGGTCGTCGCAGCGATCTGCGCGAATAGCGGCGCGCGCGCGGCGTCGCTCGTGCAGACGCTATCGAGGATCTCGCGTTCTTCGCGCAGCGTCGCAAGCACGCCGGCAATCGCCGCAAAGCGCTGCAG
>JBAPZS010000135.1:0-1580 GCA_049285355.1 Candidatus Cybelea sp.
TGTTGCAGCAGAGTCTTCAAGTTGTCCCCGTAGCGCTCGTGCAACGCTAGCCCCCGCGCCTCTGCCCCGCGCACGGTATCGCCATCGCGGAGCATTGCGCCGAGACCCTCCGCCTTCGATCGACGCCTCGAAACTGAGCGGACCGGAAGTTTGAAGGCCCTTGTGTAGTATCCCGCGTGAAGGGTGACCGTATCTATTAAGCACTGAAACTTGCTATGGTCGGCGCGACGACGCATGGCGCCACAGTTAACGCGTCGCTACGGTGCGCTGAAACCCAGGGGCTATCGTCCTAGGAGAAGCAGTATGAATCCGACGACGCGTCGCCGCCCTGCAAGCGCACCTGATGCACGCGATGCTGCGGGTCGGATTGCACGAAGAACTTCTCGTCAAAAGCCATCTTGCCGTCGTCGGCAACGTCGAGCTTCACCATCCAGCTCCCCACGCCGTCGGCGTAGAACTGATCGTCCCACGCGCGATAGAGCGAGTTCGTGAAGTAGACGCGCCGCCCGTCGCGACTAATCTCCACCATCTGCGGTCCGCCCGCGAGTGGCTTCCGGGGATTCACCGGATGCGGCGTGCGCTTGACGATGCCGCCGATGCGCACCGAGCCGACGAACTTCGGATTGAAGGGATCGCTCACGTCGTATTGGCGCATCTCTCCCGTTCCCCAGCACGACGCATACAAGTAGCGATCGTCGACCGAAAGATCGATATCGCTGAGCAGTGGCGGCACCGCCGAAAACCCTTTGAGCATATCGGGCAGATCCGCCGGATCGGCCGGCTCCGCGGGAATCTCGATCACCTTGGTTGCGGCCCATTCGCCGTTTTTGCGATGCCAGAGCCAGATCGAGCTCGACAGATCCTTTAACGACACGACGACGCCGGCAAAACCCCACTCGTTTGCCGGATCGTGCGAGGGGCGCAGCTCGAGCACCATTTGCTGCTCGGCGCCGAGATCGACGGTCTGCTTGATCTTGCGGCTCTTGAGATCCCAGAAATGCAAGCGATGCCCATATTTGCCGCCGAGCAGCAGCTCGGGATTGAGCCCGCCCTCGATCATATTCGGCGTGCCCCATTCGCTGGTGATCATCACATCGTGCGTGAGGTGCCACCAGAAATCGTACGCGAAGTACTGCGGCCCGCGATCCACTTCCCAGGGTCCGATGACGTCGAACGTCTCGCAATCCAACATGAAGATGCCGCCAGGTCCATCGCCGGTCGCATTGCCGAGCGCACTAATGTAGATCGCATCGGGTCCGCAATGCACGGTATGCGGTCGCGTGTAACCCGCGCGCTTGACGATCTCCTCCGGCTCGATCACGCGCACGATGCGCGGCCGCGCCGGATCCGGCTTCGTATCGAGAATGTGAATGCGCGACGAGCGAATCCCCGGCACAATGAGATAGCGGCGTTCCACGTGCGGATGCGGCGAGAATGGACAGAGCGCGGCACTGCATGCGTTCCAACCGAAGTGATGCAGCTCGTCCCCGGTGTTGGGAAGGTCGACGCCGCCGATCTCCTCACCGTAACTCGACGACGACGGATCGGTATCGACAACCGCGATGCGGTCCGGCGAGCCG
>JBAPZS010000136.1:0-1579 GCA_049285355.1 Candidatus Cybelea sp.
TCTCCCTAGACCCCTTATCTTTGAAGGCCTACGTCTAGCGCTCAGCACCTCGCCGGGTTGAGATGTGTACAACAGCCGGAGTTAGCGAACGAGCCTTGCGCAACTCGTGCGCCAATTCCGCGCGCGGTGGACTGCATACGGCGACAAACGCTTTTCTCACGGTGCCGGCCGGTGCAGCAGAATTGATTTAAAGACCAATTAAGGGTCCGCGCTGAGCTATCTTCGTTTCGTTGCGTTGGGTCTCGCCAGTCTCGCTGCGGAGTTGGCACCCAGGGCGGCGGGAAGCGCCTTGATCTGCTCCCTCCTCGTGTGTCTGGAGTATAATACGAACCGCATCCTCGTGCTCGAGTTCAGATTCCTCTTCCAGCGCGTACACTACGAACTCCATCGTCGTGCAGTCATCGTTCAGGAGCCAAACCTTGAACGTCGATGTGCCCATAGAGCCGTCAGTTAAGGCGTTCGGCGTCAATAGCCTGGCGCCGCATAGCCTGTGCATCCTTGGTGATCCCATGGCTGACAAAAGTCGTGGCGTCATAACGGATCATGCCTTGCTCGTGCAGTTGCCCACTGGAGCCTCGAATCATGCGCTACGAACTCACCGATTATGAATGGGCCGAGATTAAGCCGATGCTGCCGAACAAGCCGCGCGGCGTGCCGCGTCTAAATGATCGCCGCGTGCTCAACGGGATCTTTTGGGCCCTACGTTCAGGTGCGCCATGGCGCGATCTACCCGTGAACTTCGGACCTCACACGACTTGCTACAATCGCTTCGTTCGCTGGCGTCGGGCCGGCATCTGGCACCAGATTGGAAACGCTTGTCGCTGCTCATGATAAAGCTGTCCAAATGATCGATACGTCCATTGTGCGCGTCCATCAGCACGCCGCTTGCATCGCTCGCAACAAGAAGCAGTCCATGGGTCGGTCCCGAGGCGGACTGACCAGCAAGATTCATGTGGTGGTCGATACCAACGGGTTGCCGGTCCGTCTCGGACTTACGGCGGGGGAGGCGCACGATAACCGACTCGCTCTGAAGCTTTGTCTCGCCTGAAGTCGGGAGCAATGCTATTGGCTGATCGTGGCTATGACGCCGACTGGATCAGGGCTGCCGCCACCAAGAAGGGCGCTTGGGCCAATATTCCGCCGAGATGCAATCGCAAGGAGCCGATTTGCTTCAGCCCTCACCTTTATCGCGCCCGAAATTTGGTCGAGCGGTTCTTCAACAAGATCAAGCAATGTCGGCGGGCCGCGACGCGCTATGACAAGCTCGCAGCAAACTACCTCGCGTTCATCCAGCTTGCGTCAATCAGGCTGTGGCTGCGCGTTAATGAGTTCGCGTCCTAATGTCCACGGCTATTGGTCAACCCTTCTGTCGCATCAGCCGGCCGCGTTCGCGCTCCCAGGAACGCTTCTTCTGCGTTTCCCGCTTGTCGTAGAGCTTCTTGCCGCGGGCTAAAGCGAGCTCGACTTTAGCGCGGCCTTTTTCGTTGAAATAGAGCTTAAGCGGCACCAGCGTCATGCCCTCGCGTTCGACCGCGCCGACCAGCTTGTTGATTTGCCGGCGATGCAGCAACAGCTTGCG
>JBAPZS010000137.1:0-11609 GCA_049285355.1 Candidatus Cybelea sp.
GGCCCAGGCGAAGCGGCCGGTCCGGATGATTCTCGACAACGCCCCGCTCCACACAAAACCCGGTGCGCGCGAGATCCAAGCCGCGCAGCTCCTCGCACAGGCCGGCGTCCAAGTGAAGCGGATGCACTTCCAGCGTTTCGCGCACGACAAGTGCGTGATCGAGCGCGACAAAAAAGGCAATGCAATCCGCGTGCTCACCGGCTCGGCCAACTTCTCGGTGCGCGGCCTCTACGTGCAGTCGAACAGCGTGATCGCCATTAACGATCCGCAAGTCGCCGGCTTGTACGGACAGGCCTTCGACCAGGCATGGACCGATATGGCGGGCTTCCAAAAATCAAAGATCGCCGCGCAATGGTTCAACGGGCAAGGCGCGGGCATTCCGCAGTTTAGCGTCTCGTTTGCGCCGCACCAAACCGCGACCGTCTCGCTCGGCCGGGTCGCCGCCGCGATCCAAAATGCGAAGAGCTCGGTGCTCTTCGCGGTGATGGAGCTAGTCGGCGGCGGTGCGGTCATGCAGGAACTGACCACGCTTCAAAAGCGCACCAATATCTTTTCGTACGGCGTCACGCAGACGACGACGGGCGTCAAGTTCTACAAGAGCGGCGGGGCGAACGGCTTGCTCGTGCCTTTCAGCTACTTGCAGGCGCACGTGCCGCAGCCGTTCAGCACCGAGTGGGACGGCGGCATGGGGCAGGTCATTCACCACAAGTTCGTCGTGATCGACTTCAACCAAGCCAATCCGCTCGTCTACTGCGGTTCGTCGAATCTCTCGGCCGGCGGCGAACAAGCCAACGGCGATAACCTGCTGGAGATCCGCGATCCCGCGGTTGCCACGCTCTACGCGATTGAAGCGATTCAGCTCGTCGATCACTACGAGTTCCGTTCGCTTGAATCAACCGCAACGCAGACGCAGCCGCTGCTGCTCAAAGGACCGCAGACGACACCCCCGTGGTGGCAGCCCTCGTACGACCCAACCAACCTCAAGAACCGCGAAAGGCAGTTGTTTGTAAGCTAGAAAGGAGACTTCCCGTGCTACTTCTCCGAGGATTTCTAATGGCAGTCGGCATAGTGGGCGTTGCCATTTCTTTATCCCCGCTTACACGTAGCGTCGCGGCCGCTCATACGCTATACACTCCGACTCCGGTTCCAACGGCCGAACCGCTCGGGACTCCTACGCCATGAAAGTTGCGAGAGACATCCGCATTAGCGACGCTCTTTCTATTTTTTCCATCGTGATATCTGTCGGTACGCTGTACTTTGCGTACGATTCAGTCAAGATCGCAGCGCAGAGGCAGGTGCAGGCTAACGCAGTTGAGTTGCAAAGGCTCTACTTCAGCAGCTACTGGGTCGGTTCGCAGATTCAGCGAATGAAACACGATCTGCAACGCGAGTCGGGAAAGAAGGGTGATGCCGACTTGAACTCGCAAGTAAAGCGCTACATTGATCCCATTGAATTCTCGCTTGGGATCCAAAGTGGGTTGGATAATCTTTCTTTAGCGGAACTAGAAAATACGAGCGATATGGATGCAAGCAGTCCCGGGTATGCATTCTTTGCCGCACTGGAAGCTAAATACGACAAACCATCAATACTGGGACCGCTGTATGTGGGGCAAGGCATTGCCGAACTCGATTACGCAGCCGGGCAGCCGCCGACGCTAACCCCAGCCGTAAAGAAAACGTGGCCTTCCTATGCTCAAGCGATTAACGCTTGGATGGGCAGGACCACGCTAGTGTGCACGCCTCTGAACCCTAAGACGCCTTCGATCCCAAAGCTTCTTGACTTGAAGCGTTGCGTCTGGAGCCAATGGCTTAGCAAGTAGAATCGGCGACGCGACGATTCCTACGTCTTCGGCACCGCCAAAAACGTCACAAACGTAGGGTTCGACGCCGGGCAAGTCCCACTAACCAGTTCGCACGCCTGACCCGCGATTTCACCCTGATCGTTGATGCCGCCGACGCTCACGAGTTGCAGCTGCGGGTAGCTCGCGAGCACGAGCTTGGTGATATCCGTCATTACGCCGTGTTGCCAAACATAAACGTCGGAGCTGGGGAACGAAACACCCAGCACCGCATCCTCGTTGTTGATCGAGGTCGGTTCACTGAGCGAATCGCCGGGCAGCGTGCCGATCTGCCGCGGCTTTGAACTCGGCCTCTCCCAAATCACGGAGATGAAGTTCGCGTCGCCCATCTTGTCGGCGGTGCCGGGTTTGTTGAGAAAACCGACGATCTTTCCCGCATCGTTGATTGCGGTCGGCGTGTTCCACGAGATTCCGCCCAGCGTCTGCAGCGCAACAGGCTTGTTATGCTGCCAGAGCACCACGTGGTGTGCGGTAAACCGCCCGACGGCCTGATCGCAGATGCCTGAGATCCCTACGACGTCGCCCGCGCGATTGACTGCCGTTGCGGCACCGTCGGGATCGGTCTTTCCGCTCACCGTCAGCGTCGGCAGTGCCTTCACTTTGCGCGAATGCGCGTTCCAGACCGCCGGCAGAAACTGCAGCACTTGCGGTGCGATGCAGGTCGAATCGTGCATCTTCGTCTCGGCCCAACCCGCGATCTCGCCGGTTTCATTCATCCCGGCGCCGTAGCCGTTGTTGCCGCCGAGCGTCGGGAGCGGGCGCATCTTGCCGTTGTGCCACACAAACGCTACGCACGTGTCGCCCGAACTGCCGCCGTCGGGAAGAAAGGCGTGACAGCTCCAGCCGGTGCTCTCGCCGAGCGGATCTTTCTTCGACGTCTCGGATATCCCCGAAACGTAGCCACGATCGTTCTCTACCGGCCACTCCACCGCGCTGTTGGGCCCGCCGAGCGTGCCGAGATCGGTCGGCGTGTAACCCTCCCAGAGCGCCGCGTGCATCGTGGTGTTCCCGGATAGGAACGACGTCCCCATCGCCCAGCCGCGCTCGTTGATGCTGTTGGCTGCGCTGTTCGTTCCACCGAGCGAGCCCAACACCGTCACGGTGTATCCGCCGCTCGAAGTCGCCCCAACAATGCGCTGCGCCGGAAGAAGCCCGCCCCCGGTGCTACCGCTCGACGAGCATCCGCTCGCGAGAACAAGTGCAATCAAAGCCGCTTTCGCTCGATCTCCCACGTCAAAACCTCCAGCTGCGTTGTGTTGGGAGGAGCGTAGCAGGCCGCCGCCGCGCCCGTCGCTCACGTTCGAACGCTTCAGGACAGAATCGCACGATTTAGCGTCACAGCGCGCTGCGCGAAGGTGTTTTTATCTCCACAATGCAGGCGATGGAGGCGCACGGCGAGAGCTCTTGGCTGGACCGGCATCAGGAGGTGCTCTCGCGCACCAGCCGGCAGTGGAACGGCTTTCGCGCATCCGTGATGGACGTCGCCGGCGGCATTACGGAACCCGTTTGGCTGGCGCGCCACAACGTAACGATGCTGGCCGGAGCGCCCTTGCCCACCGCCGCGACCTGCGACGGCGTTACCGACTCGCGCTTCCAAACCCCCGGCGAGTTCGACGTCTTCCCGGCAGGCTCGTCGGTTACGTGGTTCGACCAGGGCAACTCGAAGTTTCTCGCCGTGGGTCTCGAGCACGAGCTGATCTACCGGACGGCGCTTGAAATGAATCTCGAACCCGACCGCGTTGCAATCGCGCCGCGTCTGACGTGCCGGGATCCGCAGATCGAGCACTTGCTGTGGGCGCTCAAAGCCGAGCTCGAGGAAGACTCGCCCCTCGGCGCGCTCTATGCCGATAGCGTGGGCGTTGCGCTCGCCTCGCAGTTGCTGCGGCGCTGGTCGCGCGGGCGGGCCAAGCCTGCCGGCGCCAAGTTGACCAAGGCGCAGCTAACCCGCGTTCTTTCCTATATACACGAGCGCATCGCCGGCGAGTTGACGCTGGTCGAGATCGCCGGTGTCGCCAACGTCAGCCCGTCGCACTTCAACGTGCTCTTCAAGCGCTCGGTCGGTACACCGGTGCATCGGTACGTGATGCGCAAGCGTGTCGAGCGCGCGGTCGAGCTGCTCACGCGCACGCAACTGCCGCTCTGCGACGTCGCGCTGCGCGCCGGCTTCGCCAATCAAAGCCACTTAGCGCTGCGGATGCGACGCACGCTCGGCCTCACGCCGAAAGCGCTGCGCGCCTCTTAGACTTCGTTACCGCACGACCGTAAAGATCCAGGTGCGCTCGAACGGCGAACCGCCCTGCGGCCCCGTTCCGCTGACGCGCACCTTGTGCTCGCCGAAATCGTACGGCGCCGGCGGCGTGTACGAGAAGCTTCCCGCCGCGATGCGGCACTGCCGCGTTCGCTCGGCGCCGTCGAGCCAGACGCGCACGCTGCCCGGATCCACGTTACGCGAGAACTGCGCCGAGATCACCTTGAAGCGATCCTTTACCGACGAGCCCGGCACCGGCTGGATCGCGCTTAAGAGAATCGGATTGTTCGGTGGCGCGCCGGCTACCGAGAACGACCAGGAGCGGTCGAACGGCGCGCCGTCGGTGCCGCGTCCGGCAACGCGCACGGTATGTGCGCCGTTGTCGAGCGCTGATGACGGCACGAAGGAGAAGCGCGTCGGGTTAACAGCGCTGCGTCCCGTGACGTTTGTGCCGTCGAGCCACACGCGCACGGTTGCCGTGTTCACGCGATACGTGAAGTCCGCCGAAATCGTGGGGAGGCGGTTCTGCACGCTCTGCCCCGGCGCGGGTTGACGTGTCGCGAGGGTGACGACACGCGCAGGCGGCGGCATCGGCGGCGGTGGTGGACGCGGCGGCGGTGGTGGCCGCGGCGGCGCCTGCCCCCCACCCGCGTATGTGATCGAGACCACATTGGTTGCGTTGTCGTACCCGACGCCGGCGCCAAACGACTGCGCTACGAAACGCAGCGGTACGTACGTCGTCGCGCCGACGATAAACGGGGCGACGTCCAAAACCTGCGGCTGACCGCTCACGGTCGCTTGCGTCGAGCCGATGTGCAGCGATATGGTCGTGCTGCCCTTCGTTGCGTTGATCGTGCCCGAGGAATAGACGACCGACGCGCCGAGCCGCTCGAAAATACTGCGCAGCGGCACGAAGACGCGCCCCTCGCGCGAGATCGCCCCAGGGTTGAGATAGAGCTGCTGGCCGTTGACCATCACCGTCTGCGCCGGGGCGGCGGCAGGGAATGCGGCGAGCGCAACGCTCGCGATGAGGAGCAAAGCAATTCGATTCACGCCGTTTTCCATACGGCAGAGGCGCGAAATGTCCGCCCGGCGGGTGCGGCTGCTTCACTGTATAAATGAAGAGCCATGGCTAAGCCGCTTGCCGCTGCGTTGCTGATCGCGCTCGTGACCGCGTGCAACAGTAGCACCACGACCTTCACCAGCCCGACCGCGGCGCCGGGCACGAGCGATACCGATTTCGTCGTCAGCGGACGCTATATTGACGTGAGCGACGCGCCGCTCGGGGCGGCCGGAGCGCGTAACGCGGCCGGCGTAAAGTTTTTCGTCAAAGGCATGGTCTACTCGCCGACGCCGATCGGCAAAGGCGTCGGCGACCCGCCGATGCTCGACGACTTCCTGCGCGACGCCAACGCGCCGATCTGGTCGCGCGATCTGCCGCTCATGCGCAAGATGGGCGTCAACGCGATCCACGTCTACAACGTCGTTCCGCCGCCGTACGACAAGGATACCGGGCCGATCGTTAAGTTCCTCGACGCGGCGTGGAACGGCGGAAAGAACCCGGTTTATGTCATCATGAGCATCCACTTCAACGGCGACAAGCTCTTCGACAACAATGCGGTCCAAGCGCTCGCGACGCAGTATCACGACCTCGACCAGAAGTACGCGAAGTATCCAGCGGTGATGGGCATCGCGATCAGCAACGAGATCGGCGCCAAGAACTTCATCACCGATCCGAAGTGGTGGACCGCCTTCAACGTCATCGCAACGGCGGCAAAGAAAGGCTTTATTGACGGCGGCGATAGCTCGAAGATCGTCACCACCTCTGAGGCCGATGGGAACATCGGCGCCGTGCAAGAGGGCGAGAAATACGGAGCGGCGATCGACGTCTGGGGCGTCAACCTCTATCGCGGCCGCACGTTCACCAACCTCTTCGAACAGATTCGGCAGTTCACGAAGAAGCCCGTGCTGCTCACCGAGTACGGCGCGACCGCCGCCTATCACACGGCCTGGAAGAACACCTACACGTGGAAGAAGGGTCCGAAAGCGTTAGGCATGTGCGTGCCCGACTCTCGCGACGGCCCGCCCAGCACCGATGCGAAGGAGCTCCCCGCATCGGGCGATCCGGGTATGCCCGGACTCGTCGATTACGTGACGAACAATGCGTCGACCTTATGGAGCGGCTATAACGACGGCGGCGTCGTCTCCGGCGGTTTCTATTTCGAGTGGAGCGACGAGTGGTGGAAGAGCGGCAGCGCCGCCAAGCATATCGGCAGCGACGCCTTTAACGGCCACTATCCCGGTTGCGCCGAGGATTCGGCCTGGTATGGTCTCAACGCGGTTGCGCCGGGCAGCGGTGCGCTCAACGATCTTAGCGCGCGCCCGACGAAAGCCGCGCTGAGGCAGACCTGGGCGCAGCAGTATTAACCACGGGTGGGTATAGCTGCCGCATGAAAACGCTTATCGTCTTCGACCTCGACGGTACGCTCGCGCCGAGCAAGAACCCGATCGATTCGGAGCAAGCGGCGCTGCTCGGTTCGTTGCTCGCCGTCGAGCGCGTCGCTATCATCTCGGGCGGGGCGATGCCGCAGTTCGAGCAGCAAGTGATCGCGAATCTGCCCGCGGGCGCCGATCTATCGAGACTCTCGCTCTTGCCCACCAACGGCACGCGCTTCTACGAATATAAGAATGGCTGGGATCAGCTCTACGCCGAAGATCTCTCCGACGCGCAGAAGCAAAAGATCGTCGCGGCGTTGCAAAAAGAGGTCGCCGCCTCGGGATTCGCGGCGACGCAGACCTGGGGTCCCACGATAGAAGATCGCGGAAGTCAGATCACGTACTCGGCCTTAGGCCAAGAAGCGCCGCTCGACGCCAAAAAAACCTGGGATCCCGATTTCGCCAAGCGAAAGATCATCAAGACGGCGCTCGATAAGGATCTGCCCGAGTTCTCCGTCGCGCTGGGCGGCACGAGCTCGATCGACGTCACGCTGCCTGGTATAGACAAGGCCTACGGCATTCGTAAGCTGCGCGACATCCTCAAGGTTCCGATCGAGGCGATGGTCTACGTCGGCGACGCTTTGTTCCCCGGCGGCAACGACTATCCGGTTCGCAGCACCGGCGCCGTCTGCATCCAAGTGCGCGATCCCGACGAGACCAAGCGCGTTATCGAGGCGATCATCGCATGTGAAACGTAAAGGAGGGACGTTACGTCAGTGCAACCTCAATTAAGCGCGGATCCCGCGCAACAACTACTCGCGCAGAGCGCGAGGGCCGCGGTCGAGTTCTCACAGCCCTCCTTTGAGGGACGCCGCATCTTCTCCGAAGCGTGGGGAACCTTTTTGCTGGTCGTCGTCGCCGCCGGTGCCGACGTGGTCGCCGCGCAGAGCGGCGGCGCACTCTCCCTGAGCATGCGCGTCGTCGCGCCGGGCCTGATGGTCATGGCGATCATTTACTTTATGGGCGCGGTCGGCGGCGCGCATCTGAATCCGGCGGTGACGCTCGCCTTTGCGGTCCGGGGAAATTTCCCCTGGATCCGCGTGCCGGGCTATATCGTCGCGCAGTTCGCCGGCGGAATTGCGGCGGTTGCGTTTCTGCGCGCGATGTTCGGCCCGATCGGCTTGCTCGGCGCGACGATCCCGGGCCGCGGCATCACGAGCGTTGAGGCCTGCATCATGGAGGTGCTGCTCACCGCGGGTTTGGTGAATGTAATCTTAGGCACCGCGTCGGGCGCGCGTAACGTCGGCTGGAACGGCGCGCTCGCAGTCGGCGGCTATATCGCGCTCGCGGGGCTGTGGGCGGCGCCGGTCAGCGGCGCCTCGATGAATCCCGTGCGCTCGTTTGCGCCCGATTTAGTCCGCGGCGATCTGAGCACGACCTGGATCTACTTCGCCGGCCCGCTCGTCGGTGCGATGATCGCCGTCGGCTTCGAGTGGATTCTCAAAGGGAGCCCGACCGCGGCTGGCAACTTAGCGGCGCAGGGCGAACCTAGGACTTAAGCACGCGCCGCATATCCTCGGCGCACATGCGCTCGAGTGCGCTCGACGACCGCGAGAGCTCCCCGATCACGAGCATCCGGTCGGCCTCGGTGCGGTTCTGACTCAGCTTGGCCTTCGCATAGATCGCGTCGGCGCGCAACTCGAAGGCGATGATTCCGCGCAGCTGACTCTCGCGAAAGGCCGGCTCGAGCAGCTGCGGATCCCATGCGTTTGCTCGCCCGCCTTCGAAGCGCTCGCTGAGCCGCTCGACCATCCCCCACGCATCGCACTCTTGCAGCGTGCCGCACAGATGCGCGGCGCTGTAGTTCCAAGTCGGCACGGTCTTATACGGCTCTTGGTACCAGCTCGCCGAGACGTAGGCGTGCGCGCCTTGGAGGACGAGCGTTGCCGGACTCCGATTCACAATGGATTGGGCGTGCGGATTCGCGCGGGCGACGTGCCCCAGCACCCACAGCGCGTCGCCGCGCAGCTCCGCCAGCAACGGCAGATGCGAGATCTGCGGATACGGCGCTTCGCTCGTCACCAGCTGCCCAAACGGAAACCGGTCGACGAGCGCAACGACCCACGCCTCGTCGGTGATCTTGAAATCCGGCGGTGTGTACATCATCCTTATCTCTTCGCAAAACGCCGGCGCATCCCGCCGCGCAAGATTCGGATGGACCGCAGCGCCACGGCACGATAGGCTGTTCTACGTGAACGACATCGAACGCATCCACAAAGTCTGCCGCCACATCGAGGCGCACGGCGACGAGACCCTGCCACTCGACCGGCTCGCTGCCATGGCGGGCATGAGCAAGTACCATTT
This sequence comes from Candidatus Cybelea sp., assembly GCA_049285355.1. Taxonomy (GTDB): domain Bacteria; phylum Vulcanimicrobiota; class Vulcanimicrobiia; order Vulcanimicrobiales; family Vulcanimicrobiaceae; genus Cybelea. Next base: position 8,908 of record JBAPZS010000137.1, read on the forward strand.
TGCGCGCCGCTTCAAAGCCGTCGTCGGGGTCACGCCCAAGGAGTACGCCGCGGGCGTTCGCCTCAAGGCGTTCAAAGACGGCTTGAAAACCGATCGCTCCGTCGACGCGGCGCTCTACGGCGCGGGCTACGGTTCGCCGAGCCGCGTCTACGAAAATGCCGCGCGCAACCTCGGCATGACGCCCGCGCAGTATCGCGCCGCGGGCAAGGGCGTCGCGATCTCGTTCGCTACGCTGCAGACGCCGCTGGGGTTGATGCTCGTCGCCGCGACCGATCGCGGTATCGCCTTCGCGCAGTTCGGCGAATCGGAGGCGGCGCTGCTCGAGCGGCTGCGGGCCGAGTACGCGCACGCGGAGATCGCGCCGATGCGCGAGCCGCACCATCCAGCCTTCGCGAAATGGGTCGAGGCGATCGCGCGTCACCTCGCCGGTAAGCAGCCCGCGCTCGATCTTCCGCTCGACATTCGTGCAACTGCCTTTCAGATGCGTGTCTGGCGATACTTGCAGTCGATTCCCTACGGCGACGTGCAGTCGTACGCCGAGGTCGCCGAGGGCATTGGGAACCCGAAAGCGGCGCGGGCCGTCGGCAACGCCCTGGCGCACAATCCGGTTGCGATCGTCATCCCCTGCCATCGTGTAATCCGCAACTCGGGCGACCTGGGCGGCTATCGCTGGGGACTCGAACGCAAGAGAACGGTGCTGGATATCGAACGCGCAGCACGATGAAGTCTCTTGCCGTCGCGCTCTGCGCGGTCGTTCTCGCTTTGAGCGCCGCAGCGGTCGAGGGGCGCGCCGACGAGCCGAAGTTCTGTCAGGGCTGCAACTTCGCCGGAGCGCAGCTCTCGAGCTCCGATTTCAGCAACTCCGTGCTCGTCGGCACCGACTTCCAGAACGCCACGCTCGTCAACGCGACGTTTGCCGGCTCGCGCGTGATCGCGGGGAACTTTCAAAACGCGGACTTGCGCGGCGCGCACTTCGATTCAGTCGACTGCATCTCATGCAACTTTCAGGGCGCGCGTATCGACGGCGCCACCTTTGCAAACGTGAAGTTGACCGCCGCGAACTTTGCCGCCTTCACCTTCCCGATCGACAACGCCGAGTTGCGCCAGCTGCTCGGCGGCTGTCTCTCGTGCAACTTTCGCGCCGGTCTCTTGAGCGGGCAAGATCTCTCCGGCCTGCCGCTGATCGGCGTCGACTTTACGGCGGCCGATCTTCGCCGCGCCAACTTTACCGGCGCCATTCTCTGCTGGTACGGCGGTAACGGAGCGACGCGTAAACCGATCTGCGACGATATGCATGATGCGCAGACGACCGGCGCAAAGTTCGTAAACGTTCAGCTGTGCGAGAATCCGCTTAGCCGCGCCGGCTGCACGACCGTTCCGATGAACACGTTGCGTCAATACATGGGGCCAAAGCTCGGCTTAACGGGTCCGTAGCTGTGGATGCCGACCTTATCGTCGTCGGCGCCGGCGCCGCGGGGTTGGCCGCCGCGCGAAGCCTCGCGCGTCACTCCATGCGCGTGCAGCTCGTCGAGGCGCGCGATCGCATCGGCGGTCGCGTCTTCTCGTATCCGATCGCCGGCATTCCGACGCCGGCGGAACTGGGCGCCGAGTTCATCCACGGCTCTGCTGCGCAGACGCGCGCGCTGTTGCGCGAGGCGGGGAGCGCCGCGATCGATATGGGCGGCGAGGCGTGGAGTCGAGAGCGCGGCGAGCTGGCGCGCGACGACAAGCGTTTCTTTGAGGCGGCGGGCATCTTCGAAGCTGCGCTCTCGCTTCCCAACGACGAGAGTGTCGACGGCTTTTTGCAACGCTTTGCAACCGATCCCCAACGCCGCGAGATTGCCTCGTCCGCCCGCGAGTTCGTCGAAGGCTTCGAAGCGGCCGATCCGGGGCTGGCCAGCGTGCGCGCGATTGCCGAGGAGATAGGAACCGGCGTCGATTCAACGAGCGCGCGACCCCTCGGCGGCTACGCGCCGATCTTCCATCAGCTTCGCAACGACTGCGCGGCCGCGGGCGTCGAGCTTCATCTCTCAACGGTCGTGCGCCGCATCGTGTGGGGACCCAACGGCGTCGCGCTCGACGTGCTCGATAGCCGCGGTGCCGTACGGACGCTGGAGGCGCGCGCGGCGATCCTCACGTTGCCGGTCGGCGTCCTACGCCATCGCGGCGACGAGTGCGAGATCGTCTTCGAGCCGGAACTCCCGCATCCCAAGCGCAAAGCGCTTGCAAGCATCGAGATGGGGCACGTCGTGAAGGTCGCGCTCTGGTTTCGCACCGCATTTTGGGAGGCGCTCGACGACGGGCGCTATCGCGATGGCGCGTTTTTCTACGTTGAAGGGGAGCCCATTCCGACCTACTGGACGCAGCTCCCGGTGCGTAGCGAGCTGGCCGCTGCCTGGGTGGGCGGCCCCAGAGCGGTTGCGCTCGCGAACCGCTCGCCGGCGGAGTTAGTCGGCGCCGCGCTCGACGGCTTCGGCGCGCTCTTCAACGCGCGGGATTTGGCGCGCCGGGAGTTCGAAGACGGCACGATGCACGACTGGAGCAACGATCGGTTTGCGCGCGGTGCGTACAGTTACGTCGCGGTTAACGGCGGCGATGCGCGCGCACGTCTAGCGGCGCCGCTCGCAAACGCGCTCTTCTTTGCCGGCGAAGCGACGTCGAGCGACGGGCAGGGCGGAACCGTCAACGGTGCCCTCGAGACC
>JBAPZS010000138.1:0-4890 GCA_049285355.1 Candidatus Cybelea sp.
AAAATACCCGGGGCGATCTATGGGCTTTCCGCCGGTTACCAGCCGCGCACCGCGCGCGATCGTCGCAGAGACCTGCTCGTGCACCGTTGCGCGCAGGTCGTCGCGCGCGCAGGGGCCGAGCTCGACCCGTTCCTCCATCGGGTCGCCGACGATCTGCGCGGCTGCAAGCCGCGCAAAACGCGAAAGAAACTCGTCGTAGGCAGCGTCCTCTACAATGAAGCGTTTGGCTGCGATGCAGCTCTCGCCGTTGTTTTGAAAGCGCGCCTTGACCGCCGTCCTGGCGGCCGCTTCGAGATCGGCATCGGCAAGCACGATGAACGCATCCGAGCCGCCAAGCTCGAGCACGCATTTTTTTAACTGCTCGCCGGCAGTCCGCGCGACGGCCACACCTGCGCCCTCGCTTCCAGTCAAGGTTACGGCGGCAACGCGCGGATCTTCGACGATCTTGCCTACCTCTTTTCCGGGAACGAGCAGCGTTCCGAACCAGCCCTCCGCTGCGACCTCCTCAAAGAGACGCTCGATCTCGAGCGCACAGCGGGTCGTGTTCGTTGCGTGCTTGAGCAAGACGACGTTGCCCGCCATCAGTGCCGGCGCGGCCGCGCGAATCACCTGCCAAAACGGGAAGTTCCACGGCATGATCGCGAGCAGCACGCCGAGTGGCCGAAAGGCAACGTAGCTTCGCGCCGACGTCGACGGCGCCGGCTGCGCGGCCAGCATCGCTTGGCCGTTGTCGGCGAAGAAATCGAGTGCCCACGCGCACTTCTCCACCTCGGCGCGCGCTTGAACGAGAGGCTTGCCCATCTCGCGCACCGCGGTTGCCGCCAGCGCGTCGCGCTGTTCGCGAAAGCCCGAGGCCACCGAGCGCAACCGCGCCGAGCGCCGGTCGAACGCCTCTTGCCCCCAGGTTGCGGCCCCGCGCGCGGCCGCGTCGAGTTTGGCCTCGATCTGGGCGCCGCTCATCGGCTCGATGCGTTCGAGAGGCTGGCCGGTCGCCGGATTGACCGTCTCGATCATAATGCGCGAAACGCCCACGGACCCGACGGGCCCGCGTAGACTTCTACGAGACTCCCGGGATGCAGATACGCGCGCGCGACCCGCTGCACGTCGGCGGCGCTAATCCGCGCAAAGCGTTCGTTCAACGTGCGGTAATAGTCGAGCGGCAGGCCGTTGACCGCGATGTCGAGCAGCTGTTTGGCCTGACCGGAAGATGAGGCCTCATCGAGCAGCGCGTTGCTGACGAGACGTACCTTGGCTTCCTGTAGCTCCGTTGCCGAGACCGGCTCTTCTTGCAGGCGCCGCAGCTCTTCGCGCACGAGTGCGACCGCCTCGACGACGCGCTGCGGTGAGGCATTCAGCTCGACGCGCAGGTCGCCGCGATCCGCATCGCTCTCGAGCGAGCTGTTCACGCTGTAAACGAGGCCTCGCTTCTGCCGCAGCTCCTGCCAGAGCCGGGATTCGAACGCACCGCTGCCCCCCAAGATTTGATTGAGTACCGCAAACGTATCGTAGTCTTGACTTGCTCGCGAGATTGCCGGTTGGCCGAGCCGAATGAAGACCTGGTTCGCGGCGGTGCCGATGTAATCGTGCCCGCTGGCGGCCGGCGGCAACGGCAACAGACGAGCATCGGGTCTAGGCCCGCTGTGTTGCCACGATCCGAAACTCGCCTCGAGCGCCGCGCGCACGCGTTGCGGCGATAGATCGCCGACGACCGCGATCGTCGTGAGATCCGGACGCCAATATGCGGCGGCGTAGGCAAGCAGATCCTGGCGGCTGATCGCCGCAACGCTTTGCGCCGTCGCTTGGCGCAGCGACGGATCTCCGTTCGACAAGAGCAGCCGGTCGTACGCGCGATCGATCATCACGCCCGAGATCTGCGACTCGGATTGCAGACTGTTGGCAAGCTGCGATCGCTCGATGCTTAGCCAAGGCTCGGCAAAGGTTGGATGGGCCTCCCCATCGGCCAATACGTCGACGACCCGCTCGAAGTCGCGGCTCTCAGACTGCGCGGAGAAGTCTTGCCCCGTCTCGATAACCACACCCATCTCGTCGGTCGCTTTATGACGTTGCTCGAAGGGATAGCGGCTGCTGCCATAATCGGCTACCGCCGATGCGAGGCGCTGGATGCCTTCGTTTCCAACCGGTTCGAATGCCGGAGAGCTGTCGATGGTGCCGTTGACGACGACCGTCGGCCGGTCGCTCTTGAACTGGAAGATCACGTGCAGTCCATTGGAGAGCGTAAACTCGACCGGCGCAAGCGTGCTCCGTTCCGCCGTCGGCGTTTGGACCGTCTTGGCGATCCAGCGCGGCTCGACAATCGGGCCATTCGGCACGCGCTTCGAGAAGTCGTCGCTCGCTTCGGCACTGCTCTTTTGCGAGTTGCCCCGCGGCGGGCTGTCGTTGGGGCTCAAATGTCCGACTACCGTCGGCCGGCGCAGATAGGTGCGCGTTATCGCGAGCAGATCCTCGGCCGTCAGCGCCTGGAGCCGCGAGTCTTCGTCTGCAATCTTTTCGTGAACGATGCCGTACGTGTAACCGGCGAGATCGCCGATACCGTCGATCGAATCTGCGGAATAGAGCCGCTCTGCTATCGTGAGCCGCTGCGCCGCTTCGACCAGTTCGGGATCGAAGCCGTCGCGTAGAACCGAATCGAGCGCCGCCGTAAAGGCGGCCTGAGCCTCGGCGCTATGATGACCGGGATTTAGGACGATGAAGATATGCAGCAAGCCGCCGCGCAGTTGTGTATCGGCGTTCGCTTCGATCGCCAGCGCGATGTTGCTCTCGACGAGCGCGCGATAGAAGGGCGAGCGTTCGTTCTCGATAAGCGTCGCCAGCGTACTGATCGCAGGCTCTCCGCGCTGCGTGTCGCCGGGAATCGCATAGGCGAGATCGAGGACCTCGAACGGAAATGGAAACTCCGCCTCGACGGTTGCCGGTGCGCCGGGATGGGGATTCGGCTCGGTCCAGGGTGGCAGCTTTTTCGACGGGATCGCTCCGAAGTAGCGTTCGGCCTTGGCGAAGGCCGTGCTGTGATCGACGTCGCCGGCGATAACCAGCGTGGCATTATTGGGGGCGTACCACTCATGATAGTAGGTCGCGATGTCCGCGACGGTCGCGTTCGCAACGTCGTTGCGACTGCCTAGCGGCGTACGGCCCGCGGGCTGTCCGGGGAAGGCGGCGGCTCGCACGCGTGCGAGCAGGTTAAAGAACGGCGAGCTGGCGTCGCCGTCGATCTCATTGAGGACGGCGTTGCGTTCGATCGCCCAGTCGGAGGCGCGAAGCGCGGCATCGTGCATGCGGTCGGCTTCGATGGCGAGCGCGACGTCGAGCTTGTCGGCAGGCATCTCAAAGTAAAACTGCGTGTAGTCGTAGTTGGTCTCACCGTTCATCTGAGCGCCGAGTCGCGCAACGACATCGTCGAGGCCGCCGGACGATATCGCGGGCGTTCCGCGAAACATCATGTGTTCGAGCGCATGGGCCAATCCGGTCTTCCCCGGCGTCTCCTGCAACGATCCGAAACCGTACCACATGCTCGTCTGCACGACCGGAGCCGCGCGGTCCTCGACGACGATCACGCGCAATCCGTTGTGCAGTTTTGTCGTAAAGATGCCGTCGTCGCCCGGTCCGCTTTGCGCCAGCGCAGGGCTCGCGATATAGAGTGCGAGTGCCAGCGCAACGATCGTCGTTTTCAACCTATGCATTGTCATCCTGAGCGGAGTCGAAGGAAGAGGCTCCTAGATAGTATGCGGCTGCCGCTTCGACCGCTGCCAAAGGCAGGCAGCCGATAAGCTCGCAGCCGAGTAACTCGATTCCGCGTTCGGCGGCGAGCTCCCGTACCAGCTCGACGACACGATAGAGCGGGGTTGCGGCATAATCGGTCACGTTTAAGGAGACCTGAAAGCGATCGCCTCCCCGCGCCAGGGCGAGCGCGCGCAACGAGCGCAGCCCGCCGCCGCGTTCGCGGACCGCACGGGCAATCGCCCGCGCCGCAGCAGGGTCGGCGGTCTCTAGTTCGATGTTGAAGGCGATCAAGATCTCGCGCGCGCCGATCGCCACCGCTCCCGCGCTCGCGTGGCGCTTCACGTCGCCCTCGTCGGGCATCCAATCGACGTTCCGGCGAATGGAGGGCAGCAGCCGCCGCTCCGGCGTTCGGGCCGCCGCGCCATAATAAAAGGAAGGTACGCGGTAGCGATGCCAAATTTGCGCGCCCGCGCGATGGGCCAGTTCGGCGGCGTCGTCGAGCGTCGCCCCCCGGAGCGGCACAAAGGGCAGCACGTCGAGGGCGCCGATGCGCGGATGCACCCCGGAGTGGCCCCGCAGGTCAATGCGTTCCAGCGCGATCCCAACAAGCTCGACCGCGGCCGCGCTCACTTGGGCTGCGTCCCCGACGATCGTCAGAACGCTGCGATGGTGGATCGAGTCGCTGCTCCGGTTCAGAACGCGAGCTCCGGTCGCTTCGACGGCGGCGATCGCAGCGTCGATTGTCGCCGCGTTGCGTCCTTCCGAAAGATTCGGCACAATTTCAAACAACACTACTAAAATCCTGAGCCTGTCGAAGGGTCAAATAGCACTGGCGTCAACCGACTACCCCAGCGTCGCCGCGATCGCTGCGTTGATGTCGTTGGTGTTCGCGGGCGAGACTACGTGCGTATAGCCGAGTTTGCGCGCTTCGGCCTCGCGCCGGTCGGCGCTGCCGACCGCGCGCACTTCACCCGACAATCCGAGTTCGCCAAAGACCGCGATCTCCGGCGGAACGGCCACGTTCCGAAACGACGAGGCGATCGCAAGGGCGATGCCTAGATCGGCGGCGGGCTCGCCGACGCGCAGTCCGCCGGCGACCGACGCGTAGACGTCGTGCGTGCCAAGCGAAAAACCGGCTCGCCGTTCCAGGAC
>JBAPZS010000139.1:0-10567 GCA_049285355.1 Candidatus Cybelea sp.
GGCCAAGACCGCGGGCGAGGCCAACGCCAGATTAACCCCGGACCTGCAGTTCGTGCCCACCAAGGACAAGAAGCTGAGTGGCGCGCTGCGTGAGTCCAACTTTGAGACCGCACGCGCGGAGTTCGTCAACCGCATCCCGGGCGAAAGCGACGCTGCCCTGTTCCGGCGCCGCGCCGAGACGCTCGATGACTTCCGCAAAACGATCGACCGCAAAGTCGTCAACCAGCAGACCCTCGACGCGGCCAAGTTCAAGGGCGAAGGGGCCTACGCCACCGACGCCGACCGTGCCTACCTCGAGAAGTTCGGCAGTAAGATGCACACCGGCGAGACCTACGCCGACACCTTAGCGCGCCAGATGGACCAGAACCCGCTTACGGCTAAGCTGCGCAACTGGACGCGCAAGGCGATCATGTGGAACCCGCTTCCGCACGCCTTCAAGAACGTCGGAACACTGGCGTACCTGGCCGGCGGCCCCGAAGTCGTCGTCAAGGCGCTGTGGTACATGGCCAAGGGCGGCATCGGTGAAGAGAACGTGGCGCGTCAAATGCGCATCGGCGCGCGGGCCTTCTACCAGCGGCTCGAGCAGGCTGAGCCGCGCGCGGGGCTGGGGGGCCTCTCCGATAAGATCTACGGTGGGAGCGCCAACACCATGCAGTACATGGAGGACGCCTGGCGACAGGCGCTGCTCGACCAGGTCGACCGTGCTACGCCGACCCGCACAGGCACCGTCTTCGAAGCCGACGACGAGTTCACCAAAGGCGCGCTGGTCTCCGACAAGGTCGGTGACTACCACAATCAGATGGGGCTGGTGCGCACGCTCGAGGCGATGGGCGGACCGTTCATTGCCTTTCGGTTGGGGATCGTGCCGCGCAAAGTGATGCAGTCGATCCGTGAGAACCCTCAGCGGGCACTGGCGATCGCACGCGCGCAGTACGACATCAACGAGAACCGCAAAGGCGGCAAGAAGAAGAACGAGATGCGGATCGGCGGCCCAGTCGGCGACTTCTCGGAGTTTCTCTACGGCGCTGGCAGTATGTGGGACCCCATCGCGTCGCCGTTCATGTACGGCGTCAACTCGGTAATGCCGATGAGTGGCGCACCCAGCCAGGGCTACTTCTGGCAACAGGCGCCGAGTGCGGTCCTCAACCGCACCGCCGAGAACTACGTACGCTTCTACAGCGCCGGTGCGGACGCGTGGCGCGCCTGGAGTGGCACCGCGATGCCGGGCCAACACATGAGTCTGACCGACAAGCTGACGGTGCAGATGCTGGGGCTGCTGGGGATCTACTTCCACAAGGATCAGCCCAAGTGGGACAAACAGACGGTCAAGGGCTTCAAAAAGCGCCCGATCTAGCTCAGCGCGGCGACCACGTCTTCGAGTGAGTCGACGCACAGGCCGAGTCCGCCGCCTCGGTTGACAGCCGTCAAGAAGCGAAACTGCGAGGGCGAGTCCTTGCCACAGCCGAGGCAGATGTCTTTGTAGCGACCCGGCTTTTTGACCTCGATCCAACAGGCACGGCCGTCGGGTAGCAGCACAAAGAAGTCCGGCACGCCGGCGCGCGTGAACGCTGTGCCCGCAAAGCGACGAAAGAAATACCCGCGTGACGTGAGCCACGCGGATATTTTATCTTTGAGTCGCGCCTCAGACAATTCCGCGCAGGGGCGATTCACCGGCGGCTTGCGCAGCGTTGACGCTGGCAGCGTTCACACCGACGGTGGTGCCTCCGGCCAGTCCCAGGATCTTGGGACGCACCGGCCCCTGCCACTTGCCGTCGATCCACTTGCCCTCGACCTTGTTGCCGTCTCTGTCTGTGCGGTCGGGGTCGGGCAGCACTTTGATGCGCACCCGCTTGCTGATGAACTGCGCGCCGAAGACGCGTCCGGCCGCGGCAGCGTCGAGCTTGAACTCGATGTCACCCAGCGGCTGTCCGATCATCGCACAGGCTTGTTTGAACTCGCTCACGCCGGGCGCGAAGATGCGTCCGCTCTCCTTGTCTTTGCGCGCACCCAACCAGAACTGAAAGCGAATCTCCTCGCCCTCGTATGGTCCCTCGAGAATCTCGAAGTTGACGACGAGCATCGGATCGCCTTTGGCGCTGGTGGTGGGGTCCATCCGGTTGAGTCGGCCGACGTACTCGCCGACGGTGTTAAACCCACCAAACTCGGAGATCTCTCCGAGGTTGACGGATTCGGGTTTGTAGACTTCCATTCGGTCACTGGGCATTTGTTTCTACCTCGTTTAATCTTACGGTTTGTAGTTTTTCTTTGTTGTTTGGACGCGTGCGAACACGCGCAGGGGGTTTGCTCTTACTGGGTTTGGGTCGACGGCGCACCGGCGCGTACTCTTTCTTGAACGTATCAGCGGAAAGAAACTGCAGGTGCGTCGACAGCGGTTCGCCGTTTTGGTCGCAGGCTTGCACCGCGTACTCGAGCACCTCGGGCTGGTCTCCGTCGGAAGGATGGTTCCGACGATACGCGGGCATCGCGGTAACGTATTCGGTCTTCTTGTAGAGTTGACTCATGCGGCCTCTTCTTTCGGTTTTTGCACGGGTTGGATGTAGGGGTCGCGCCGCACGACGAAGTTGGTCTTGCCGACGCCGGTCAGCCCGTAGAGCGTGAGCCAGCGCGGGCGCTTGCCGATGACGTGCACCATCTTGGCCCAGGTCGGGTTGCTGATGGCCTCAACGCCCGCAGCGCGCAGGGCGTTGTTCTTTTCGATGGTCACTTGAATCTTGGCGTAGACCTCTTCGGTCCGCCGGATCTGCAACAGACGCGTGCCGCGCTCGAGCAGTGTCTCGCCGGTCGTCGGGTCGATCACGTTTTCGGTGAGCTCCGACAGGCGGAAGATGTCGGAGCTGGAGTGGTCCAGCATATTACGAAACTCGTTGTTGAGTCCGACGTTGCGTTTCTTACGCAAATCCGCGGCATCTATCCGCTCCTCTTCGTGGCTGGTGGTGATGATCGACGCGCCACGGTTGTAGAGGTTCTTGAGCCGACGGATGATGAGATTGGCGGCCGCCGTGTAGGTGCCCCAGTTGTCTTTGTCACCGAGGTACTTCTGACGGTTCTCCCACATCGACGCTTCGGGGTCGATGCCGAGTTTGATGTCGCCGCGCACCAGGTGGCCCATCTGACTGATCGTGTCGAGGATGATGGTGTCGTTGACGCCGACGCTCTTGAGCAGATCGAGGCAGACCTGTTCGTACACCTGGAAGTTGGGAATCGGAATGTACTCGATCTTCTTGCCGTCGATGACGTCCTGAATCGAATCGGTGCCGGTCGTATCGGCGTGCAGTAAAAATATGCTCATGCAGTCTCCAATCCGTGGAAGGGCACAAACTCGCGCGGCTTCTCGGCCATCACGCTGATGCCGTTGATGTTCGTGACGATGTACTCGCGGGGCTTTGCGTACCGCTCGATGGTGTCGGCCGAGAGCGCACCGAACATCGCTTCGTCTTTGCACAGGTCTTTGACGAAGCACTGGCCGCAGGCGTGTGGCAGACTACCCTTGAGGTCGGTGCGGTACCAGACATACGGATCGTCACTGGCCAAGCAGCCCAACAGCTCGCGCGCGACGTGCTGGGTCTCGCGCCAGATGCCTTGCAGCTCGTACTCGCTGGGGTAGAAGTCGTCAATCGAGTAGCACTCGTCTTCGCGCCACACGCCACCCTTGGCATCTTTGACGACATCGGGCGGCGTCTGGCGCACGTTGACGTACTCGAAGCGGGCGTGGCTGCTTTCGTAATGCCGCTGTAGCACCGCCATCTCGATCTTGCCTTGGAAGTCCAAGTCGTTGTCGTGAGTCACGTTTTTGGCAAACGTCTTGTAGTCGCGCCCGACGACCCAGGCGTCGGCATCTTTGTAAATGAGATCGAAGGTGGTGCGCAAATAGACCGCCGGCGACGGACGCTCGTCGTGTTTACCGTCCCAGGCCGCACCGGCCGGCAGCAGCAGCGTGTAGATCGGCTCTTCAACAAAGCCCAGGCAGACAGGCGCGATAGTCCAGCGCCGCGTGATGTACTGCTCGGCGACGGTCTTCATATCACCCAAGTCACTCTCGGCGAGCAACGCCTTGAGCTTACGCAAACGCCGCTCGAGATCGAGACTCTCGGTGACCGAGAGCATCTGCGCGAGCGTATAGGCTTCCAGCATCGCGTGAAACGCCCGTCCGCGTGCCATCGCTTCTTTGTCGGCCAGCGGCTCGAGCCCGTGGCGAAACGTCAGGTCACTCGACTTGCGACAGCGTTTGAAGCGCTGGAAGTCCGACATCGACACGACGATGGCGGGATTACTCAGATCGACGTGGTTCATTGAGGTCCACCGGTGGGAATGGATACTCGCGCAGCGCGTCGGTCAGAATCCGCGCCGCGGCCTCTTGCGTGACGGCAAAGGCGCTACGCGCCAGACCTTCGCAGACCTTGGTGCCATCGACGGCGACGACGTATTGTGCCAGCGAGACGAGTTGCGCTTTCTTGGCAACCTCGGGGGTGTCACTCATTGGGCCTCCTTCTTGTATTCGGCTTCTTCACGGGCTTCTTGGCGGTCGAGGACGCGCTTCTGATGGCGCAGATAATACAGGCCCCACCACAGCGCGACGGCGATGCCGACTAAGATGACGGCGGTGCCGCCCAGTTCGATTGCAGCTCGAATCATGGTTTTTGACTGTCTCCTAACATTCGCATCAGGTTGACGGCACCCGCGCCGCCGACCATGTACTGCGGGAAGTGGCCGTCCCACTTGTCGATCGTCATCTTCTCGAGCACCAGCGGCGAGAGCGTGACGCGCTGCGCCTGTTGCGATGCGGCCATGCCGCGGGCCTGCGCGATCGCTTTCTGCGCGTCGATCCGCGCGGTCAGCAGGTCTTGCTGCGCGGCGACCTTTTCTTCGACGGCATTTTGGAACGTGCTGTTAAACGCGAAGTCGGTAATCAGCGCCTGGTCGACGATGATGCCATAGGGCGACAGCCGCTTGCGCAGATTCTGCTCGATACTGTCGCGGACCGCGTCGCGGTTCTCGATCAGATTGCTGGCGTTGTACTTGCCAATCGCGGCTTTGATGGCTTCGTGGGCCGACGGCTCGACGATGCGTTCTTGATAGTCGTCGCGCAAGCGGTCGTAGATTTTTTCGACCTGGCCGGGGTCGAGATGGTAGTTGACCGTGACGGTTGAGTCGACGGCCTGCAGGTCTTTGGAGTTGGCCGAGCCTTTGATTTGGTCGGCGACGGTCTGCACGTTCATCGCAACGATGGACGTGCCCGCGGCCGGATTGAAGACGTAAAAGCCTTCGCTGAGGATCTCGCCGGTCGGCTTGCTGAAGTGGAGTTTGACACCGCGGTAGCCGGTGCCGACGCTCGAACATCCCGCGAGTACGAGGGCGAGCGCGAGGATTCGTTTCATTCCTTGGGTCCTTTCATTCCTTATTGCACTTTGATGTCGACTTCGATTGGGATCGTGATGTCGACGCCGAACTGCTCACGCAAGATCGACAACGGTTCGTCGACCATGCAGTAGCGGATATGTTCAACCGAACAGTCCCACTTTCCCGTCAAATCGAAGCTGATGGCGTCGTGAAAAAAGCCGTTAATCGGCATTCCAGCGCGGTGGCAGCAGTCCAGTCCCAACAGTGCCAAATCCGCGGTCAGGCTCTGAACCGGCATATTGACGGCTTCACGCCACACCGACAGGCGCTCGGAGGCGTGAATCAGCTTGTAGTCGCCGAAGTGCCGGCGCCGGCCGGTCGGACTCTGCACGTAGCCATAAGTTTGGACCTCCTCGAGAATCGAGGCCCACCACGGTACGAAGCCCGGGTAGATGCGTCGGAACGCTTGATGCACTTTGCGCGCGGTAAACATCCCAATGTCGACGCCGATGCGTTTGCCGTACTCGACCAGCGTGTCGGCCGATCCCAGATACAGCTGGCTGAAGTTGCCAGACTTGGCGATCTGCCGCTGACTGTTGGCCCCCGTGGTCTGGACCTGCGCTTCGGGGATGCCGTAGAGCTGCGCCGCGAAAAACTTGTGCGGGTCCCACTTAGGGTCGGCGCAATAGTTATCGAGGATCGTGCGCTCGCGGGCCAGCCACGCGGCGATTCGAAACTCGATTCCTGAGTAGTCGGCGATTACGACGTCTTTGAGGAAGTGGTGCAGATTGCGCGGCAGGTTCTGGACGTTGGTCGAGGGGTCGTAGCGCGGATGCGCTTGGGAGCTGGTGCGACCGGTGACGGTGCGGATCACGGTGTAGTGACTGCGCATTCGCTGATCGGGGGAGCGTGCCGCCTGTTCGTAGGGCTTGCCGTAGGTCGAGTCGGCCTTTACAGCGGTGCGGTACTCCAAGACGGCGTCGGCGAGCGGGTCGTGAAGCTCTTGCAGAATCGCCTTGCCGGTGGCGTCGTTGCCATGATCGGTTGCGGGCAGCTCGTGACCACGGCCACGAAGAGCCAACGCGACTTGCGGATAGCTGCCCGGATTAAGCTGTGCATCGTTGGCGACGACACGGCAACGAACGCGGGTCTCCATGATCTCGTCGGCAAAACCGGCGCGGGCGGTGAGGACTGCGGGAAGGTCAATACGCAAGCCGCGCTGGGAACAGGCAGTGAGCGCCAGCCGTGCGGGTAGCAAGATCGCATCTGCGATACGAACCCGATCACCAAGCCGATCGCAAAGCACATCATGCAAAAGTAGAGTATTGCGAGCGTCGCGCGCATTGTACTCCGCCAGCGCGTCCGATCCCAGCGCTGCGCCATCACGCGTCTCTTTCCAACCTCGAACACCGAGGTACTTAACGCAGAGGCTCTCCAGCCCAAGGGGTTGATTCTCGTCGTCGAGGTAGGCGAGGGCGGCGGTGTCACGCGTTGATTGGAGCCCGGTTTTTTCATCGTCGAAGTCCCATCCAAAATGCGAGACGAGGTGCGGGTTCGGCGGGTCCTCCGGGCTCCGCGGGTCCTCGAGGATTGACGCCAACTTCCCACAGATGTCGAGCGGCTCGTCGAAGATGACCACCGGTTCGTCGCCGTAGGCGAACGCTACCTGGGTCGGCGCTTCGACGATGGCGCCGGACTCGTCGATGGTCTCGATGTCATAGGCAATAGGGCCGCTCGCGAAACCGATGCCACCGTGTCGGGTCCAGTCGATGGGGTCTGGGGGGCGATGCCGATCACGCGCGCGCCGCAAATCGGGCACCACGGTGGTACGAAGTGGTTGCGTTCGCATGACAGCAGCAGGATGGTAGGTGACAAAGACGGGACAGGCATAGCCGAACTCGGGGTGGAGCTCAAAGCTCTGACCACGCTTGGCCTTGACGCCAGATGTTTTACACAGCGCGCGTAAAGCAGCATCGCCCAACGCAATAATCGCCTTGGGTCGAACACGTTGGACCTCCTCGATCAAGTAGCGGCGACAGGTGTTGATTTCATCGGGCGTCGGCGCGCGTTCTTTCTTGTTGACCAGCGGCGGACGACAGCGGGTGGCATTGGTGACGAAGCTCTTGGCACGGTCGATTCCGGCATCCGCCAACATGGCATCCAAATACCGCCCGCTCTTGCCGATAAACGGCCGGCCCGCGGCATCTTCGTAGCCGCCCGGGCCCGAACCGACGAGCATGATCTCGGCACCGTCAGGACCCTCACCCTTCATGCAGTTCGTCACCAGCGCACTCTCGTGCAGCGGGCAGAGCTGGCAGCTCACGGATTGAGCATCAGCCGTTCTTGCGCGGCCTTGGCCTGTTCGCACAGGCTCTCGCACTCGGCTTGCACGTAGTCGCGGGTGCGAACCCGCGTAAACTGTCCGAAGCCCAAGTCCTCGCCTTCGCTGAACGTCGAACGGTCGTGACCCTTCTCTTTGAGCAGGTCGTTGGCTTTGAACATTCCACCGCCGCCGACCGCGGGGTGATTGCGCAACGACGGATCGAGCGCGTCGCAGTAGTGACCGCAGTCGAAGCCGATCCACCACTCGGCGTAGCCCGGATGGGTTGCACAGTCAACGCCGTTGCTGGCGTAGGTCAGCCCGCCGTGCACGTCGACCGGAATGTCGTCGTACTGCAAGCCGAACCACGGATGGCCAGGCAGCACGCGGATATACCCGCAGCGGAAGCCCATCGGTCCGACCGTCACCTCGTACTCGAAGCCGAACTGTTCGCCTTTGTGCTCGCGGCGGGTTGCGATGTCAGGGAAAACGCACATGATTTCATTCCTTTCTTAGTGAGAGCGCGGTCAGGCAGACAACCGCGGCGAGATACTCCGCAGGCGTCACCCACTGGTTGGTGCGCCACTCATACTCGCGCATCACTTGGGCGATGTTGACTCCACCACTGGGCGTGCGCGGCAGACGCTGGATAGCGACGTCGATCATAGCACCTCCGCCAGTTTTACAGTCGTCAAGTTGCGCTTGGACGGGCGCTTGATGCGCGGACCGAAGGCGACGCTCTCGCGGTCGGCGTTGCGGACCGCCTGGTGCATGGCCTCTTTGGACCGCAAGATGTCGGCGATGTACTCGTCGATCGTCCCTTCGGCCACGTAGTCGTAGACGATCCGCCGCTCACCCGGCTTGTAGACCCGGTCGCGCGCCTGTTCTTCCTCCACAAAGCTGAAGCCGCGGCTGGCAAACATGACGTGCTGGGCTTCGGCCAAGCTGCGCGCGATGCCGCCGGACTGGGTCTGGATGACCGCCACACAGGCACCTTGGTGCTTCTCCATGACCTCGTAGACGTCGTCGCGGGCCGCACTCGCGGTGCTGCCGTCGATCTTGAGGACCGGGACCTTGAAGGCGGTGCTGATGTCGTCGTGCAGCGCGTTGCCTTCGGCCGTGAACCGATGGAAGATGACCGCCTTCTCGCCGTCTGCGACGATCTGCTCGAGGTCGGCCAGGATCGCGTCGCGCTTGGCCCGGTGCAACTCCAGGACCGACCGGTCCTCGGACTCGAGGTCGGGCAAGAAGCCCGAGGTCAGTTGGTGCAGGCGGGTCATGCGCGCCAGGGTGTGGGTGACGTCCAGGGTGATGGGCTCGTCGATGAACCACTCCTTGGCCAGTTTGCGGTACACGCTTGCCGCCTTTGCGGGCAGTGTGACGGGCCGCAGCACCTCTTGCCAGGTATCGGGTCCAAAGACGTCCTCGCGCCGTACAATCGCCGCAAACCGTCGAATCTTGTCGTAGAGTTCGGTCTCGTGCTGATAGCCCAAGACGATGCTCGGGAACATCGCGTCGCGGATGAGGTAGCGTTGGGCGAAGGCCTCGTAGGAGCCGAACCACTCGTTGCGGTCCAGGCCCGCCATCTGCCCCCACAGGCTGCCGTAGTGGTTGGGGACCGGGGTGCCGGTCAAGATCCGCACGCCGTCGGCCGACCAGGCCAGGCGCCGGTAGATGCGGCCGCGCTTGGTGCTCACGCCGGCAAAGCGGTGGGACTCGTCGCCGATGATGTACTGCGGACCCCAAGCGTCGATCTGACTGTACAGCCAGGCCAGCTTGTCGTCGTTGATGACGACAATCTGTTCCGCGGCGTCGTGCAGCGTGTTGAGGACCTCAGCACCAATCTTGGTCGAACAGCCGTAGAGCTCGATCGGCGTGATGCCGCAGTCGCGGACCAGCCTGGCCCACTGCGGACAGGCGACCAGGGGTGCGGTGATGAGGATGCGATCTCGCCCGGACTCAAGCGCCGCGGCCAAGGCGACGAGGGACTTGCCCAGGCGCGGACTGGCGAACTCGGCCCGCTTGGGGTCGGTCCCATGCTGCGCGTGCTCGGTGCGCTGCCAGGCGGTCTGCTCCGCGCGCTCGGGCAAGCCCGTGTTGGCGAAGTAGTGGTCGAAAAAGTCAGTCATAGCAGTTGACGAGGGTCTGGCCTTTATGCTGGACGATGGTGAGGTCGAACTGGTGCTCGCAGTTTTCACACTCGATCCAAATACGGACCCCGTCGCGTCGGCGGCTCGGGTTGCCGTGCAGACAGGGGTCGATGGTTGTGTGTGAGCCGTCGGCGCTTACGTGTGTTCCGGTCGCGGCGTCCTCTCGTCGGAAAAACGTCTCGACGCGCCGCTGGTGCGTCCAGTTGCCGCCACAGGCGGGGCACAGAACAGTAAGTTCGTTGTCGCCAAAACGGTCAAAGGTAACTTTGGTCATTCCGGTTCTTCTTTCTGCTTGGGTCGCAGCCTGATGTTGAATGCCGCCCACAACGGCTTCCCGCCGAAGTGCGCCCGTAGGATCAGCGCGCGGCGTTCGAGCATCGTTGCAAGCTGGCGGGCGTACTGCTGGTCTTGGTTGTCGATACAGCCTTGCATCGCTTTGGCCAGCATGGCATTGAGGGTCTGGCGGAATCCTGCCATATACTGTAAGTATAGCATCGTTCCATATGGGGTCAAGTTTCCATATAGTACGGGGCTATACTTACAGTATATATGGAGGTGTGTCTACTCATCGTCAGGCACCACCTCGACCTCCGCGAGATTCACGCTGCCCTTGACCTTCGTTGTTTTCGCTTTTTTCGTTGTCTGCGCCGGTACGTCGTCGCCACGGTGGACGATCCGGTGCATGAAGACGCGCTTTTCGCCGTTGACGATCTCGTACTGCACTCGGCCGGTGCCGGGG
>JBAPZS010000140.1:0-4393 GCA_049285355.1 Candidatus Cybelea sp.
GTAAACGACCTCGGTCATCATGCCGCCGACCATATGGATCTCGTTATGGCAGTGCAGCAGCCAGCGTCCGGGTGCCGAGTCGGCGCTGAAGCGCCACGTCAAAGTGCCGCCGTTACCGCCGACGAGCGCGACGTCTTTTGCGAGCGGCCGAAGCAACTGCGCGCCGTTCACCTCGGTCAGCGAGAAGGTGTGGCCGTGTAGATGCATTGGGTGCTCCATCGCGCTCGTGTTGCGAAAGCGCACGTCGACGACGTCGCCGCGGCGCACTTCCAACTTCGGTGTCTTCGGCCAGGTCTCGCCGTTAATCGTCCAGCGCGGGTCCCCCCAGCCTCCGCCGCCGAGAACCAGCTCGTATGCGGCTTGCGGGGCCGGCGTCGGCGCTTGCGTCGCGACTTCGCCGGCCAAGGCGTAACTGAACACGCGCAAGCCCTCGAGCGAGCTCGGCTCGCGCAAGGGCGGCGCATCCTTCATCCCCGGCGTGTATATGACCGCGGCCTGCTCCGACTCCAGCGGATCGGTCGAAATACCTTGGAGCAGAAATGCCCCCGGCTTACGCACCTCGATGTAGGCATCGTACCGTTCGCCGGTCGCAATGCGCAGCACGTCCACGCTGATCGAACGAGCGAGGCGATTGCCGTCAGCATGCGTCACGAGCAGCGGGTGTCCGGCAAGCCGCACGTAGCGCGTCTGCGTTGGGCTCGCGTTGAGCAGCCGCAGACGTACGCGATCGCCGATGTGCACCGCAAGTCTCTTACCGCCGGGATAGCTTGCACCGTTGATACAGTGCGCGACGTAGGCAACCTCGTCGCCCATAGGGCCGGACATCGGCGGCATGCTCCCCGTGCTCTCTTGCGGACCGGTCATCGGCGCCGAACTCGCTCCGCGCTCGGCCGCCTCGACCGAGCTCCATTTCGGCACGTCGTGGAAGACGAGGGCGAACTCGCGATCGGCCGCCTCGTCGCTGGGATCCTCGACGATGAACATGCCGAAAAGGCCGCGGGCCGAGGCCAAGCTGAACGCGTGGTCGTGATACCACCGCGTCCCGGGCGGCCCGGGGAGAAAATCGTAGACATAGCTGCCCTCAAACGGGACGGGCGGCTGCGTTATGCCGGCGGCACCGTCCATCGCGTTGGGCAGCAGCATGCCGTGCCAATGAATGCTCGTTGGAACCCTGACGCGACTAACGTAGTTCGCGCGAATGCGCTGCCCATGCGCCACGCGCAGAAACGGACCGGGGATCGATCCGCTGTAACCAATCCCGCCTCCCGAGAGATGTTGCGACGTTATCGTCACGTTAACGACGTCGCTCGCCAAGGCGCGGCGGGTTAACGATGGGAGGTAAGCGACGGCGAGCGCTCCGGCGCCGGTTCGAAGAAAATCGCCGCGTCGCATCACCGCGCCGTGTTCACTCCACCCGCAAGGGCGCCTCTTCGACGTACTCGTCGCCAGGCGTGTTTCGCGCGATGATGTACAACTCGTACCAATGCCGGCGCGAAAGCGGCGGAAGCTCGAGCACGCGCATGTGAAAGCGGTAGATTCCCGGGCCGACCTGCGTGCTGTTGATCGAAAAGGCAGCGGTCCGGACCTCTACGG
Source organism: Candidatus Cybelea sp. (assembly GCA_049285355.1). Classification (GTDB taxonomy): domain Bacteria; phylum Vulcanimicrobiota; class Vulcanimicrobiia; order Vulcanimicrobiales; family Vulcanimicrobiaceae; genus Cybelea. Next base: position 1,594 of record JBAPZS010000140.1, read on the forward strand.
ACGCGACGTTGCTGCTGCCGACGATCGCCCCGTCGAACCACATTCCCGGGCGAATGGTCAGCGTTGAAAACCAGATACGAACGATGTGCGGCGGCGCGTTAGGTTTGGCAATCGTCGCATTCGGAAGCGCCGGGGGCCTGCTCGAAACGATGAGATTCGGCGGAACGGCAACCGGCTTTGGCGAACATGCGGCAACGCAACACACTAACGCACCTGCTACCCATTTATAAAGCGCGCTACGAAAAGGGTTTATAAGCGAGTCGAAGGATGACTGCCGGTACATGAAGCTGATGGATCTGCTTTCCTCTCGCGCAGAAGCCGGGCCTTCCCTACCGCGCCTCGACGTCGTCGTCGGGCGCTCGACCAGGCCCAGCTTGCTCGATTGGTTGCTAACCCTCGCGGGCCTTTGGATCATGACGGGCCTCTTCATCGACGCGCATCAGCACCTCTTTCTCGCGGTCGAGTCATTTCTGAACCCGTGGCACATGACGATGTACAGTGGTGCAGTCTTCGCAGCCGTGGTTCTTGGCGTAACTATCTCGCGGAACTACGGTCGCGCAGGTTCATTTTGGAAGGCGGTCCCGCCTGGTTACGCACAGAGCGTCTTCGGCGTCGCAGCTTTGCTGGCAGGAGGAGCGCTCGACGTCGTTTGGCACGCCGTTTTCGGCTTCGAGCACCAGCTCGATCTGCTCTTGAGTCCTCCGCACCTCTTTCTGCTTACCGGTCTCTTCTTCTTAATTACCGGTCCGGTGCGCAGCGCGTTGGCGCGCCCGCAAACCTCCAGCCTGGTCGAGGAGCTGCCGATGGTGATCTCGCTCGGCCTGGCCTTTGAGATCATCCAGTTCGTCACGCAGTTCGGATTCTATCCGGAAGCATTGATGCGGGATCACCCGCTATCTCAGATCGTTTATCACAACGAGCAGTTCGTGCTCTCCGTCTTCCTCTTCTATCGTCAGGCACTGGAGATCTCAATCGTAATCTGGCAGAGTCTGCTGCTGGCAGCGGCAGCGCTCTATCTCTGCGTCGGCAGACGGCTGCACTTCGGCGCACTTATCGTTCTCTGCGTCGTCGAGAAGCTCTGGATCGGCGGCGAGCTCGCCACCAATTTCTACGAGCTTGCGCTGATCGTGCTCGCGTCAATAGCGGCGGGCGCGATCGGCGATCTTATCGTGGCGAGGCTTCGGTCGACGGCCCGCCGCCCGAACGCGTTTCGTCTTCTCGGGTTCGTCGTACCGGCGGCATATTTTGCCGCGTATTTTATCTTCGCCGTTCCGCTGTTCGGTGGAACCTGGTGGGATGCAAGCTTCGTCTTCGGATCGATCGCCGTGGGCGGACTCGCCGGGATCTGCGTCAGCCAACTCTTGCTCGCGGGATCGCAAACGGTTTCGAGTTGATCCTTCGGCTTTCGCCGATTGTCTACGCGCTCGCACTCGTCACGGTCGCCGCGCACCTCGCCTTCGCTCACCGCTACGGCTACTATCGCGACGAATTCTATTTCATCGACTGCGCCAAACATCTGGCGTGGGGCTATGTCGATCAGCCGCCGCTCGCGCCGTTGATCGCATGGCTGACTGGACCGCTGGGCTATCCCCTCTGGGCTTTGCGCTTCTTTCCCGGCATTCTCGCGGGGGTCACGGTCGTTCTCGGCGCTGCGATTGCCAGGGAGTTCGGCGGGCGCGCATTCGCGCAAGCACTCGCAGCTCTGGCGATCGTGCTGGCGCCGGGGCTCATCGCGATAGCCTACGGCCTCTCGACCGAGTTCCTCTCGCCGGCGGCTTGGACCGCGTTGGTCTACTTGACGATACGCCTGGTCAAAACGCGGGCTACGCGACTCTATATCCCAATCGGCTTAGTCGTCGCGCTCGGCATGTACGCGAAGTATTCGATCGCGGCATGTGCCGTAGCGCTGGTCGTCGGATTGCTGCTGACCGGCGACCGCGAGATCTTGCGCGCGCGCCGGTTCGCGCTCGGCGTCGCACTGACCGGGTTGCTCGTGCTGCCCAACGCGCTGTGGCAGATCGGCCACGGGCTGCCCATACTTGAGGTCCTGCATAACGACCAGCTAAACCGTCATGCCTACGCCAACGGTCTCGCCGACGAGTCGGCCAGCCGTTGGCTCAACGCGCTCTACATGCTCGCAGCACAGCTGTTGCTTCAAAACGCATTCCTTTCGGCGATCTGGATTTGGGGGCTCGCGTGGCTGTGGAGAACGCCCTACCGCTTCTTGACCGTTGCGTATCTGCTGTTGCTGGGGCTGCTGGTACTGACGATCGGGCGCGGCTACTACATCGAAGGCATCTACCCGGCGCTCTTTGCCGCGGGCGCGGTTGCAATCGAACGCACCGTAGGCCCGAAGCCTGCGCTCCGCGCATCGGTCGCGTTCGCGGTCGCGGCCGTCGGACTCTTCTTCGTTCCGCTCGTGCTTCCGGTGCTCAACTTTCCGACGTACCTTACCTACGAACGGGCGATCGGTTTGAGCCGTCCGGCGCAGCCCGGCGGTACGTATCATCTGATCGACGTGATCTACGCCGATCAGCTCGGATGGCGCCAAATGACGGAGACCGTGGCGCGCGTCTACTGGTCGCTTCCTCCCGCGCAGCGCGCGCGGACGGCGATCTTTGCCGATCGCTACGATTTTGCGGGAGCGCTGAACTATTACGGACCGCGTTACGGCCTGCCGACGGCGATCAGCCCGAACAACTCCTACTATCTATGGGGAACGCGCGGCTATAGCGGAAGCCCCACGCTCGCGGTCGGAGCGACGGATTATCGCATGCTGCGGCACTGGTTCGGCAGCGTC